>CALXUL010000198.1 GCA_944391635.1 uncultured Clostridia bacterium
AGCGGAAAATATCAGGAATTAGAAGGACCTGCTGAAGCTGAAAAATTGCTGGACAGGCTTGGGGCAGAAAAATCGCTTAAAGATAGGGTTTGCTGGCTTATAGGTCATCATCATACATATAATATGATTGATGCGCCTGATTTTCAGATTTTGGTCGAAGCGGATTTAATAGTGAATCTGGATGAGGAACAGACAGATGCATTGGGCATTAAAACTGCCAGGGATAAGATTTTTAAAACCGAAACCGGGAAAAAGCTTTTAAATTCAATGTTTTTTGGAATCTTCAACTAAAGATTTCAGTTCTTCAAACGTAAGGAGTCTGTTAATAACATCAAGATACATGTTAGATGAGAGCTGTGACGGAAGTCCCAGCTCTTTTGCTGTTTTTTTTCTAAGCTGTGAACTGTTGTCCCTGCCAAAAAGCCCAAGTGAAAATAAATCCGCTTTAGTAATTAATCTACCCGGAGAGGGCGATTTATCACACCCGTCAATGTGTGCGCCGGAATTGGTAAGAGCGGCGAGGATTATATCATCCTTCATTCCTTCCACGCCTAAAAGCCCCTGTGCAGAATCCTTGTCTTTTCTTTTTTCACGTCCGTAAATTTCGGGAATATACGCGTTTAGAACGGTGCCGGTTTGGGGGAGCTGCTTTACAAAACTGCGGATTTTGAATCCGGCAGAATCGGAGTCTGTAAGAATTACTATACCTGTTTTATCGGCAAGTGTACGTATGCTTTGCTGCAGCTTTTTATTGTTAAAAACGCTGAATCCACCGGTTGTAAGGATAAGTCCATTTATGAATCCCTGCAAGCGTATTTTATCATATATGCCTTCGACAATAATGGCTTCTTTATTTTTATACATCATATACAAACTACCTTTCAGATAAAAAGAGTATCACGAATAAGCGTTTTTGTCAATAAATAATTTGATTTAGGTATTGAAATGTAAGGTAAGATAATGTATAATTATAATGGTGTAATATGAAAAATTGAAAGGACATAATATGATGAGTCAGTTAGAGAAAATAGGAGAGGAATGCGGGGTATTTGCGATATATGACCCGGAAGCGGACGTGGCAAGAAGCACATACTACGGTCTTTATGCACTTCAGCACAGAGGGCAGGAAAGCTGCGGAATAGCAGTATGCAAAAACCGTGACATATCTTATTATAAAAGTATGGGATTGGTAAATGAAGTTTTTACCGATGAAATCATTGATAAGCTTGATGGAACAATGGCAATCGGGCATGTACGTTATTCAACAACAGGTGAGTCGCTGATGGAAAATGCACAGCCTTTGGTTTTGCGCTATTCTAAAGGAAATATTGCAATAGCGCATAATGGAAATCTTGTAAATTCAAAGCGGCTTATTGACGATTTGTCTAAAGGCGGAGCTATTTTCCAAACTTCCACCGATACCGAAGCGATAGCGTATATGATAGCCAGAGCAAGACTTACAACCGGTTCGATTGAAAATGCAGTTGAGCAAAGTATACAGCATCTGTACGGTGCATTTTCAATGGTGGTAATGAGCGCACAGAAGCTGATAGCTTGCCGCGATCCTTGGGGATTTAGACCTTTATGTATGGGCAGAAAAGGCGAGGCGATAATATTTGCATCTGAGTCTTGTGCTCTCGACAGTATTGGAGCGGAGTTTGTGCGTGACCTTTTGCCGGGAGAGATTGTTGTTGTCAAAGACGGAATAATTAAAACGATTGATACTTATGTAAATAAAAAACCTTCGTCAATGTGTATATTCGAGTATCTGTACTTTGCAAGACCGGATAGTTGTATAGAAGGGCAGATGGCGCATGATTCAAGAAAGCTTGCCGGGGCGTTTTTGGCAAAGGAAGCGCCGGTAGAAGCAGATGTTGTAATCGGTGTGCCGGATTCCGGATTATCGGCAGCAATGGGATATTCTGAAGAATCGGGGATACCTTATGGGTTAGGGTTTATAAAAAACAAGTATATAGGCAGAACATTTATTCAGCCGCAGCAGTCAATGCGTGAAAATTCGGTTAGGATAAAGCTTAATGTTTTAAAGAGTACAGTAGAAGGTAAACGCGTTGTAATGGTGGATGATTCTATTGTGCGCGGGACCACGTCAAGGCGTATAGTTAATCTTTTGCGCAAGGCAGGAGCAACAGAGGTGCATGTAAGATCATCTGCGCCACCGTTTTTGTGGCCGTGTTATTTTGGTACGGATGTTCCGTCACGTGACCAGCTTGTTGCAGTAGGAAGAACAAATGATGAGGTTTGTAACCTGATAGGTGCAGACAGCCTTGCGTTTTTAAGTATGGAGGCATTGGTTCAGATTGCACCGTCGGCTAAATGTGGATTCTGTACCGGTTGTTTCTCGGGTAAGTATCCGTTTGATATTGATGAGGTATCTGAGAAAATCTGACAGGAATAGCAACGGTCTTATTGATTAAAATCAAAGACCGTTGATTTTTGTAAAAATAATATAAAGAAAAGGGGATTATTATGGAAAGCTATGTTATATTTAGAGATATAGCAATCATAATAGTTGTTGCAAAAGTTTTTGGTATTTTGGCAAGAAGAATAAAAGTGCCGCAGGTAGTAGGCGAAATTATTGCGGGACTGGTAATAGGACCGTGTATGCTTGGGTGGGTTGCCCAGACAGATTTTATAACGCAAATGGCTGAAATAGGCGTATTACTTTTAATGTTTATGGCAGGTCTTGAAACCGATATAAAGGATTTGATAAAGACAGGACCAGTTGCTTTTTTAATAGCCTGCTCGGGGGTTGCGGTGCCTTTGGTAGGCGGTACGGTTTTGTATATGGTATTTTATGGAGCATCGCCGCTTGGCAGCGAGGGATTTTATAAAGCCGTATTTATGGGTACAATACTTACAGCAACATCGGTTAGTATTACGGTTCAGACTTTGCGTGAATTGGGGCATTTAAAAGGTAAAGTCGGTACTACCATAATGAGTGCGGCAATTATTGATGATGTTA
>CALXUL010000199.1 GCA_944391635.1 uncultured Clostridia bacterium
GTGCTGCTGCTTAACTTGGACGGTGATTACGCGGAATATGATTCTTTAAAGGTAAACGAGTTGTTAGTTGGGATGAATTTTAAATCTAAAAAAGAAATTCAGACTGCGTTTGAAGACGCCGTGGAAAAGGTGAAGCGTGATGAGGAGAAAGAGGAAGAAAACTCATCAAGACCGAGCGGCGGCGGAGGTGGCGGCGGTGGATTCGTGCCGGTAACTGTTCCGGAGAATACACCTGCCCCGGATACTGATGAAGAAAATAAAGATGAACAAATACAGGAAATACAGCCTGATATATTCTCTGATATTTCATCCGGGCACTGGGCATACGCCGCAGTTAAGGCATTAAAGGATAAAGGTGTTGTGAGCGGCAATGAGAATAATGAATTTTTGCCTGAACAAAATGTAACACGTGAACAGTTTGTAAAGATGCTTGTTGAAGCATATGGGATAAATACAGATGTTTTGGGCACTAAGTTTAAGGATGTCGACTGTGCGTCATGGTATGCAAAATATGTATATGCCGCAGCGCAGTCTGGTATTGTAAGCGGAGTGACAGATGACAAGTTTGGCGTGGGAATGGCAATTACAAGGGAAGATGCGGCGGCAATTTGCTATAGGTATCTGAAGAACAATACTGATATGGTTTTTGAGGGTGCACAAGGTAGGTTTGTTGATGATAAGAATATATCAAATTATGCAAACGAAGCTGTTTACGGTTTATATAGCAAAGGGATAGTAAGCGGAACGGATGCGTCGGAATTTTTGCCTAAAAATAACCTGTCAAGAGCAGAAGCCGCACAAATCATATATAATATGATAAAGTAAATATGTGCTAAGGAGGAAATAAGTTGAAAAAAGCATGTATCATTTTGCTTGCAATAACCGTTCTTTTGATTTTGCCAAATGCAGCCTTTTCTGAATCTGTAAATCCTGCAAACGAGTTTTTGTTGCTTGAAAAGCTTGGGATTGCGGACGCTGATGAGAGCAGGTTTGACAGCTTGGTTACAAGAGGGGAATTTTGCATAGCAATCATAAAGGCTTTGAACCTGTTTGATGCCTATAGCGGACAGACGTCTGAGTTTATTGATATAACCGGTGATGAAGACTTGCAAAAGGCGGTTTTTGTTGCAGAACAATTGGGTATAGTAAGCGGAGTAAACGACAAGGAGTTTGCTCCGGACAGAGAAATTTCTTATCAGGAAATGATAAAAATAACAGTATCTGCTCTGGGATATGATTATCTTGCAGAGAGTATGGGAACATATCCGCAAGGGTATATAAAAATGGCACAGAGCCTTGGGCTTACCGATGGCGTTGCTATGTCAGATACTGTGACAAGACAAGACATGCTCCGACTTCTTTATAACGCGCTTGATACAAAGGTTGCAGAGTATTCGTCATATTCCTATAATTACAGTATAAAAAAGGGCGAATTGACGTTAATGAATGCTGCATTTAACCTGTATAAGGCGCGCGGTGTGGTAATGCAGACGTCTAAGATTAATCTTACAAATGAGTCTGATATAACTGACGGATATGTGCGTATTGATAATAGCATACATAAGTGCACTGATGACAGTTTAAATGATTTTGTGGGTAAGAAAATAGAATTTTATTATTTTGATGATGACGATTTAACAGTGCTGTGTGCAAATCCTGGCTATGACCCTAATGTGACATATGAGATTAGCGCAGAGAATGTGAATATGAACGCATCTAACGCATCACGAAAAGTAATTGTATATCAGACTGATACCGGAAGCAGAAAGCAGATAAAGCTTGATAATTATGTTACAGTGGTATATAACGATAAGCGCTATGAAGATTTTGATAAGGATACGTTTGATATTGAAAACGGAAGGCTTGTTATTATCGATAATAACGCCGACGGTGCAGGGGATGTAGTGCTTGTATATGAATATGTTGATTATATTGTAAAGAGCGTAACGGGTGATGATACGGTATATACAACAGATGGTAACATATTAGAATTTGGTAAATCTGCGGATGTATATGAAATTTTGGACGCGGAAAATCAGCTGTACGAATTTTCCGATATACAGGAAGGCAGTGTACTAAGTGTTCAGGAAAGCCGTGACAAAAGTATTATTAAGATATATCTTAATAATAAAACATTAGCTGGCAAAGCAAGTGAGTTTTTCTCAGATATTAACTGTAATAAAGTGCGGATTGATGATGTGGAATATATCCTTTCGGAGAAATTTACTGAAGAAAACAGCGGGGTAAGGGTTGGTACAGATTATGAGTGGTATATAAACGCGTTTGGGAAAATTGTTGGAATACGTGATTCTGATGGAGAATTATTCGGATATATCCTTTCTACAACGTTCTCTGAGGATTCGGAAGATGATGCTACGATAACATTCTTTGGCTCAAACGGTATTATTAAGACTTATAGCTTTGCAAATAAGCCGCTTTTAAATGGTGTTAAAATGACAGCAAAACAGATTGTCAGCGGTGCAGAGATAAGACCGGACGGAAAAACTAAAAAGCAGCTGGTTAATTTCAGATTGGTTTCAGGGAAAATAAAAGAGATAAATACAGCTGTTCCGAAGAATCTCAGCAATAAGGATACCCCTCTGGTATTTGAAAAGCAGGTTTCATCATATATTTACCGGTATGGAATTTTCGGCGGGGGGTATTTGGTTGACGAAGATACTACGATTATAAATATCCCGGCAGCAGGATCGGATAAAGCAGATGACCCCTGGGAGTATGCTATTACATATCCTTGGGAGCTTGTGGTAAATTCAAAATATGACTTGACTTTATATAATGTGTCTGAAGTAAATCATGTTGGAATTATGCTTGTTACAGAGGTTTCAAGCAAGGTTAATATTCCGGTAATGCTCTTTAATAAAGTTGT
>CALXUL010000200.1 GCA_944391635.1 uncultured Clostridia bacterium
AAATTAAATGTCAGGACTTTTAATAATTCAATATCAGGAGTTTTAAATGATAAATGTCAAGACTTTGAAAAAGTAAACACAAATAAGACTGATATAAATAACCCTAATAAAAATAACACTGATTTAAACGAAACTGAAAGTAAAAAATATAAAGCAGAAGAAAAAAATAGCAGTTTCGTAAACAGTAGTTAAACTATATCCTGAGCTTTCTTTTCTGCTTTTATTATAGAGTGAAAATAGAACTAATTATATTGTAGCTGTATGGAATGAAAAACGAAGTGAGACGAGCAATACTGTTAAATATGAAATGAGAATAATAAAGTGGTTTATGCAAAGATATTTATATTTAATTTAAGAGCGTATTATATAATTACTCCCCCAAACACCATATTTTTGTCACTTGCATATTTCTTGTTAAAAAGTTATAATAAATATATAGATTTAAAGGCATAAATAGAGATATGTACTAAAATGAATAAGGAGGACTATTAAAGATGAGCATGTCAAGTAGAAAAGCAATCGTGATAACTGCATTAATATCATTATCATCATTGATCTTTTCGCAGTTTCAAATGTTAGGGTATTCTGCTGATGCAAAATTAAACATTTCTCAGTGTGAAATAAAGGATAAAACTCTATTTTATGAAGGAAATTTTTCTGATAAGGGACCGGTTACGGTTATGGCAAGAAAAAAGGATAATCATTCAGATATAAGATATATGAGGATTATTACACCTAATGAAGACGGCGGATTTGCGAACAATATAAGGTTTTATGATGAAGAAATTTCTGCCGATTTTTTTGAAATGGAAGTTCTGTTTCAGGCTGATGAAGATGAGCCTGCAGTTTCGTTTGATTTACCATATTTCAATTATACAAAAAAATCTGAAAGTATAAAGGAAATGCTTGAAAGCAACCAAGGAATCTTAGAATTTATGATGTCTGATGAGGATTTGATAAAAATATATAATAATATGGGTGTGATATTGGATTTATATGATAAACAGGATTCGGATATAAAGAATAAAATTAATATTTCCGCAAATAAGTATAAATCTTCTGTTACAACGGAAAATGTGGTTGAAATTGCTAACGGTTCAATTTATGCGGTTCTCGCCGGTAAGGCAAATGCTGCGGAATTAAAGAAATTGATATATGAGTTTGATATTGAATCAAAGGATGTGCTTATCAAAAAGAATGCTGTGGCGAATACCGAACGATTCAGTAATTTAAGTGACGAAGATCAAGAATGGATAGCATCCAATGTGTATGCAAATAAGCCTCAAGAAGGGTTTAGCGATTATGATGAATTTTATAAAGCAATCAGAAAGAGTATGTTTTTAAGATTTGCAAACACTACTCATTATATGGAGTTAAAAGAATTAATTTTATCAAATGCAGATATTTTGGACAATGAAATGAATCAACTTAAAAATGAAACAAATATCAGTGTTTTGGATGCAGCAATGGCTGACGTTAGAAGGCAAGCGACAAAAACAAATTTTGAAGATACCGAAATATTTATCAAAGCTGTAAATGACGCCTTAACTAAGGCAAAAAGCGAGACAGGTAAAGGAAACGGTTCGGGAAGCGGAGGCGGCTCCGGTGGTGGAGGCGGTTCTAAAACAGGGATTCAGATAACTATGCCTTCTGCGGCTGCTGACAATTCAATCGCAGAAAATAATAAAGATTACATATTTAAAGACCTTACAGGATATGATTGGGCGGCTGACGCAATTAAGGAGCTTACTGCAAAAGGAATAGTAAATGGAATTTCTGACGAGTTGTTTGAACCGGGCAGAAATATAACTCGGGAGGAATTTGTTACATTAATTTGCAGAGCTTTTAATTTCGGAACAAGTAAAGAAGGCGTGGCATTTAATGATGTAAATGCCGAAGATTGGTTTGCACCATATGTTTATCGTGCGGTGGAAATGGGAATTGTTTATGGAATATCAGATTCGGAGTTTGGAGCGGGAATGAATATAACAAGAGAAGATATGGCTGCAATAGTATACAGAGTCATAGAAAAAACAGGTGTGAATATATCGGACGAAGTTGAGAGCTTTGCGGATGAGAGCGATATTTCGGATTATGCGAAATATCCGATAAAAGTACTTTCGGGAAATAATATCATAAGCGGTGTTGGCGGCAATATGTTTGAGCCTAAGAAAAATGCAAGACGTGCAGAAGCGGCAGTTATAATTTACAGATGTGTAGAAAGATATAGTTAAGGAGGAAAAAAGGTATGAAATACAGGTTATTACCGCTTTGTATGGCGCTTTTGCTCGCAATGTCTGCAATATTCGGTCAATTTGCAGAAGCGGCAGATAATACAGAAGCATTTAAAGACAGTGCAGACACAAAAAAAGTCAGACTTTTAGAAGCACTCGGACTAATGGAGATTGATTCGGAAACAGGTTTTTTTTGGGATGAAATGCCGGTTAAAAGGAGTGAGCTTGCAAAAATTATTTGTAAGATGTTTAATGTTAATGCAACCAAAGATACTTCACCCCGTTTTACAGATGTAAGTGATTATGACCGTGCATATGTTGAGACAGCAATTCGTAACGGTTACATGTCAGGATACGGCGGTGAAAAATTCGGACCTGACGATTATGTT
>CALXUL010000201.1 GCA_944391635.1 uncultured Clostridia bacterium
GATGCATATTTTGCGGCGTCGCAGCTGCCTACAACACTGTTTGATATGGTTATCGGCGGCGTGATTTCAGCATCCTTTATTCCCGTTTTTAACGGTATATATGAAAAGGAAAACAAGGAAAAAGCAATGGCGTTTGCAAATAAGTTTATTGCGATGATATTGCTTGTTACGGCGGTATTGTCAGTGGTAGGCATAGTATTTTCACGCCAGCTTATAACAGGGATTCTTGCCCCGGAGTTTTCTGAAGAAACGGCTGCTTTGGCAGCAAGGCTTTCGTCAATAATGTTCCCGATGGTGATTTTTACGGGAATTGCCTTTTCTTTTGTTGGGATATTGCAGTCTTTTGGTGAGTTCAATATACCTGCGATTATGAGTTTGGTATCGAATGTAGCTGTTATACTGTATTTTCCTTTATTTGGAAAAAGGCTGGGGCTTTATGGGTTGTCGGCGGCAATTTTGTTCTCCTGGAGTTTACAGGTAATTATTCAGATACCGGCGCTTCGGAAAACAGGATTCAAATTTAGACCGCGTTTGGACTTTAAAGATAAATACATCTTGCAGGCGCTTGCTCTTGCCCTGCCAATGCTGATAAGCACATGGGTACAGCCGCTTTATTCTTTGGTAAACACAAGGTTTGCCTCGTCAATTGACGGTGCAGTGTCTGTACTTAATTGCTCTAACAGATTATATATTGTAATGACGGGTGTGTTTTCCTTTGTAGTTACTAATCTTATTTTCCCAAAATTGTCACGTACGAACGCAGCACAGCGCGATGATGAGGCAAAAATGCTTGTTGTTGGCTCGCTTAAGGCAATAACGCTTGTGATTTTGCCTATTATGGTTTGTTTTATATTATTGTCAAAAGATGTTATAGGTTTTATATATGAACATGGAAAATTTACTGTTGAGAAAACATTAATTACTGCGCCCGTTCTTTCATGCTATTCGGTTGGTATGATAGGGCTTGCGTATAATGAGATTTTGTCAAAAGCATTCTTTTCAATGAAAAATTCCAAAACACCGATGATAAGTGCGCTAATATCTATGGCGGCGAATATTCTGTTCGCATTCTTGCTTTTCAATAAAATTGGTACGGCAGGTCTTGCGCTTGCAACAGCCGGAGGCTCAACTGTTAATGCTGCGGTTAACTTCGCCGCATTCTCAAAAAGAAGGGGCAGGCTGTTTAATCGAACAGATTTGATGGAACTGTTTAAAATTGTACTGGGTGCGGTAATTATGGCTGCTGTCATATTAGTGCTTTCAAAATTGCTTTACGGAATATTTGGTACAGGAATGATGGCATATTTCCTGCATGGTGCAATATGCGGCGCAGTAGGTCTTGCAGTCTATTTTGTATTTATATATGTTATTGGTGTGGACAGCTTCAGGAATGTGATCGGAGGTATTAGACGTGGCAGATAGCGTGATTATTGGATTTGTCATAAGCCTTTTTAAGACACTGGTACGCTGGTATGACGCAAGCGGTCTTGCGGCAGTAATAAATGGCGTATGTGATTTTTTTAAAAATCGTGCCGGTGGCAGTTTGGCGGTATGGCTTTTTAGACGCGGGGTTTTGCAGGGAGAGTGGTGGCAAAACAGCTTATCATATAAACTTCTAAAAGCACCCCTGACCGGAAGAAAAAATAAATCGTCAGCTGAGCCGGGAATAATTACCGGAACTTTGATAAATATATTTAACGTTCCGCTCTATTCAATTGGGGCAGGATTTATATGCTATGCAGTGTTTGCTTTTTTAGTTTCTTTTCTTACAAACAGCGTTAATAAGGTAAGTTTGATAGCAATTTTGATAATTGCAGTTGCAGGGCTTTTATGTATTTTGTTTAGGGTAAGTGCATATGAGCTTTATCTTGGAAGCCGGTTTTTAAGGTTTATTGGAGGATTCTTTTATACCGGTGAATATAGCAAGCCGCAGACAAAACGTGTAAAAACATTGTTGCTTTGCATAGTATCCTGTATAATAGGAGTGCTTGCAGGTTTTGCAGGACCAATGGTTACTTTTGTGGCTGTGTGCGGAGTATTATTTGCTGCGGCAGTAGTTGCAAGATATGAAATTGGAGTATATTCTGTGCTGTTTCTTGCAGCGTTTTTGCCAACATCAGCGGCGGCTGGGCTTTGCGTTTTGACAGCAGTTGGATTTTTGGCTGGGATATTAAGCGGACGTATAAAAAATCTAAGACCATCCGTACTTGCACCGCTTATTGCGATGTATGTGTTGTTTGCATTATTTGCTACTTTAACAAGCTTTCATATGTTTTCAAGCGCGTTTATCTTTGCGGTATATCTTACCTTTATTGCCGCATATGTTTTTATTGTAAATACTCTTACAACCCCTGCAAAATGGCGGGCAGCGATAGTATGTTTTGCGGCAGGTGCGCTTTTAATCGGAATATATGGGATAATTCAGAATTTTACTATGGACGTAACAACCCAAAGCTGGGTTGATACACAAATGTTTGAGGATATTAAAACGCGTGTTTATGCAACTTTTGATAATCCTAATGTTTTGGGGCAGTATTTTATAATTACAATTCCGCTGATTTTTGCTATTTTTGTACGCGAGAATGATTTCTTAAAGAAAACCTGCTGGCTGGGGATATTTGCTGTATGTTTTCTGTGTTTGCTCTATACCTGGTCACGCGGGGCGTGGGTAGGTGTTATGCTGGGTATTGTAGTATTCCTGCTTTTGAGGGACCGCCGGTGGATAGTGCTTTGTATATTGGGACTGTTAGCAATACCATTTGTTTTGCCAGAAAGCATATTACAGCGTATATTAAGTATAGGCGACCTCAGCGATTCATCAACAGCATATAGGGTTTCGGTATGGATAGCATCAGCGCGAATGGCAATGGATTTTTGGATGTCGGGAGTTGGATTTGGCTCGGAGGCGTTTAAAACAGTATATTCAAACTATGCGCTGAACGGCGCTGGGTTTGCACTTCACGCACACAACTTCTATATACAGCTTGTTTTGGATATGGGTATAGGCGGACTGATTGTATTTTTGCTTACAATACTTGCCGCTTTGCGTGAAATATCAACTGTTAAAGTAAATAGTAGTATCAGAGTAATTATGTTTGCCTTTGTCGGAATACTTGCAGGGTATATGTTCCAGGCAGTGGCAGAGAGTATGTGGTATAATATGCGTATGGCTCTGATGTTCTGGATAGTAATGGCATTTATATCCAGTGGTGCTGCTATAAAAGGGGAGGAGGTCTGAACTTGATTAGAGTAATGCAGGTAATCACCGATACAAATATCGGAGGAGCCGGGATTTGGCTATTGAATTTCCTTAAATACTATGACCGTGACAGGATTGATATGACGGTAGTTATACCGAAAAACAGTGCGTTAAAACAAAGAATAGAAGCGCTTGATGTTAAATATGACGAGGTGGAAGGAATAGCAGATTCATCTTTTTCACCTGAGGGAATAGGTCAGCTTAAAAGTGAGATACGGAAAATTAAACCGCAAATAGTTCATACCCATGCAAGTCTTAGTGCAAGAATTGCAGCAAAACTTTGCAAGGTTCCTGTAGTTAACACAAGGCATTGTCTTGAAGCACCTAAAAAAGGCATAAAACGAATGCTTTACCGGTATATCAATAATTTGCTGAGCGACAAGGTAATAGCGGTATCAAGAGCAGTTTACCGAAATCTTCTTGAGGATGGTATAGAGGAAAGAAAACTTGAACTTATATATAATGGTGTTCCTGCGCTTAAAAGCCTTGATGCACAGTCAAGACGGGAGGTAAAGATAAGGCTGGGAGTGGAGGGATGTCTGGTAGTAGGCATATTTGCCCGGCATAAGACAAAAAAAAATCATAAGCTTTTTCTTGAAGCGGCAAAGGCCGCTTATGAGGTAAATGACCGGTTTAGGTTTTTAATAGTAGGAACAGGCAGTCTGGAAGAAGAATTAAAGCGAGAAGCACAGCGTCTGGAGATAAGCGATGCGGTCATATTTACAGGATATGTAGAGGATATAACAGAGTATATGAACGCAATAGATATAAATGTTTTAACCTCTGATTATGAGGCAATGAGTATATCTTTGGTGGAGGGTATGACGCTTGGAAAACCATGTATCACCACTGATGCCGGAGGACCACGTGAGGTGGTTGAAAATGGGAAAAGCGGAATTGTGGTACCTTGCAGAGATGCAGTAAACCTGACCGCTGCATTGATGCGCTTTGCGTCAGATCCTGAGATGTGCAGGCGTTTTGGTGAATACGGGAAAAAAATTGCCAATGAACGATTTTCTCCTGAGGAAATGTCACAAAAACTCCTTAACCTTTATGAGGAGATTTCAGTTATAAAGAAAGGAAACGAACCGGTATGAAAAAAAGATTCAATATAATTGATG
>CALXUL010000202.1 GCA_944391635.1 uncultured Clostridia bacterium
ATTTTCCAATTTAGGAATCTATGAATTAAATGTTATAGATACAACTACGCATTCAATCAAAGATACTGTTTCAGCAGTAAAAGAAAAAATAGTAAGCGGTACGGCTTTACTATTTTAGACAATTCCAGTTTGCCAACTTGCCCTTTGAGAGAGGAGAAATCCCTTTCTCAAAGGGTTTTTTCTATTTATACAGATATTCGCAAACTACAAGATAAAGCCAAAACTTCATATACCAATGCTTGATTTTGTCAAAGAAGCATTTGAGCTTGAAAAGCAGAAACAGAAAGACTTGGACATTCATTGCGAAGTTACGATAGACGGATACTCAGACTTTATCTTTATCAATCGTTTTGGACAGGCACAGCACCAAGCAACCTTGAATAAAGCAATCCGCCGTATTATTCGTGACTGCAACGATGAGCAGTTTGAAAAGTCAGAAGAACCCGAAGTACTTTTGCCCCATTTTAGCTGCCATTCACTCAGACATACATTCACAACGAGAATGTGCGAAGCCGGAGTAAATATAAAGGTCATTCAGGACGCACTCGGACATACGGATATTTCAACCACGCTGAATATCTACACCGATGTTACCAAAGAATTGAAAACATCAGAGTTCAAAGGACTTGATAATTATTTCAAGGCACAGTAACAATCGAATAGACAGAGAGCATACAATCCGTTTCGGAAAGTATGCTCTCTTTATTTATATACATTTATAATGGGATTTGGTTTGCCGGTTGACTTTCAGGCAGTAGATGAATATAATAAGTATCAGTGGAGAATTGCCGGGTTTCATAGTTCGACTTACATCATTTACATCAAAACATACATCATTTGAGTGCCAAATTGCTGTAAACGAGTCCGAAAAAGTTGTTTTTAAGCCTATTCAAACGGCTCTAATGCCCGTTAGAACAACTTATTTCCGCAAATGAGAGAACCGAAACAAAAATCCCGACGATGAAGCCTATTGAGAATAAATAAACTAAAAAGAATCAATAGTTCTATTATAATGAAAAATCACCATTAGGAGTATAAAAGTGTTGTATATGGGTGGGAGTTTACTGATACTTTTATCAATTTTTAATCTATAAAAAAATGCTTTATACTTTATAAATTAAAAAGGTCCTATTGTTGGTTATGATAAAAAACTGCTTTAGTTTAAAAGCCGTCTTAAAAATGCTTAAAAGCTTTTAAGACGGCTTTTTATATAAATAAGAGAGAATTTTTAAGAAGAACAGTTTCAATAAAATATGGATTTTTTATGGATATGTGGTATTATTCAACTATCGGAGCAGATTTTTTGCGCGTTCTATTCTGAGCACTGCCACGGTCATATCATCATCTTTTTCGGGATAGCTTCGCCGCTGTGCTTCAGCTAAGATATTATCAGCAAGTGCTTTCATATCACCGTTTGCGGATTTTATCATACGCTTTATCCATTCGCCCTTTAAAACACCATATCCGGCTTCTCCGACTCCGTCCGACATCATAACAACTATATCCCCGGCACTAAGACGGCGTGAAATAACATATGTTCTTACCTCATCAAGAATGCCGACCGGCAGACAGGCAGAACAGAGGGTTTCTATTTCATCTTTGCGGCGGATATAACTTTGGGCGCTGCCTATTTTCAAAAATTCCGCATCGCCAGTATGCATATCAAACTCAAACAAATCTACCGTTGAAAAACTTTCGTCATCACCTTTTAAAGCCAATAGCGAATTTAGCATGCTAACTGCTTTATCCTTTAAGAAGCCGCTTTTGAGAAATTCACGCAGCAATTCTGCCGTCATTTTGCTTTCGCGGTACGCTTTTTTTCCTGAACCCATACCATCGCATAGTATGATATAGTGCCTGCCAAGGTCGGAATCAAATTCCAGATAACAGTCTCCGCAAACCTCTGCGCCGCCGGCGGAACGCTGTGTTACTGCGCTAGATATACAGTAGATGGCGGAGGTATCTTCAGTTTCATCCTCGCGCTCAAGCTCTTCGTTGATTTTTTTTAGGCTTGAATAAATTTCCGAATGCTGACGCGTTACTAATTTTAATTTTTTTTCGATGCGCCTGTGTTCGTCTTTTACCGAATAATCATTTGTGACAGCTCTTATTTTGTCTCCGGTCCAATCAATCGCAAATTCCGGAATAATTGCATATATCCCAGCAGCTGCAATGACCGACCATAAATATGTCAGTGCATCATAATAGTTATTGGAGCATAGAATACAAAGCGCACAGCCGCACAGCACGCCTAATACAGCTGCCCATTTGCCTAATTCTTTAAGCAGAGATGAGAAGAATGCCGCAGCGGCAAATACTGCCATCACAGACAGAGCATCTGACGAACTCATCGCACTCATTACACCTAAAAGCACACCGGATGTTACGGCTTCGCAAAAACCTACGCCGGTACTGATAAACATAAGCGCTAAAAGCCCGGCAAGAATGTTAAGATGTATTCCGGGTGGAATTATTATGCCTGTAAACGCATTTGCACACGCGCCTACGATAAGTAGACGAGCGAGCATTTTTTCTCTGCCGGTATCGGAAATGCCATATAATGAAGAACTTCTGAGCGATGCAAATATATAAAACAGAAGCCCGGCGGCAATTGCTTCGGAAATTGCAGAAATGCCGGGAATAATTCCTGGAGTATTCCACAGCATTTCTAACAGACCTCCAAGCAAAACTATTAAGCCCATAACAAGACAAGCTGCAATGGTGTCAAGTTTTCGCAGAAATATAACTGTCAAAAATGCGGCTGCGCATAATATGTATTTTATTCCTGATAAACCGGTTAGTAATGCGCCTATGCTAAGCGCAGCAGCACCTATTGGGGTGGGAAGGAGTGCACCAAATAAACTAATTCCGAACGGGTGCATTCCGGCGACATTTGCCTGAGCGGCAAGGAAAACCGGGATACAAACCGACAATGCCTCCTTTAGCGGTCTTGCTGTCATTACGCGGGCTCTACGTCCCGCCATTGCCGTCATTTTCATTTGTAAAATCCTCCTATTTGATATGTTAATTAAAAAATGTACGGCGCCCATTTCCCCTCTCGTCCGCAGCCCAGCCTTTTTTCAGGTGAGTAACCACAATTATACCATTTGATAAAGGTAGAGCATGTCGTATTTTGCTGTCAGGTTTTGACATAAATATGAGCGTTTATCTGTTTTTTTTATGGAATTTTTCAAAATTAAAGATTTTTTTCAAATATAATATGGTTTTTTAATTATATTTAAGGTATAATGATAATAATATGTCATATGATTTTAGTTATAAAGGAGGTTAGAGCTTTTTGCGTGGGCTTGTATTCTCGGATACGCATGGCGTTATTGACAGCTGTTTGCGTACCGTCAGGAAGATAAAGGATGTGGATATGATTATTCATGCTGGAGACGTATCCGCTGATGCTAAGCAGCTGGCTGAAATATTTACAAAAATACCGGTAAAATATGTGTGCGGTAATTGTGAATATGTACTTTCTCCCTCTGAATTAGAATTTTCAGTGGAGGATAAGAAATTTTTTGTTACGCATGGTCATTACTTTAACGTTAAATATGAAGATTCATATACTACGCTTTTAAATAAGGCAAAGGCTGTTAATGCTGATATTGTAATTTTCGGGCATACACATAAGCCGATTTGTGATGTGAGAGAGGGAATAACTTTGCTAAATCCTGGTTCAGTCAAATTCGGCGGAACATATGGGGTTGTGGAAATTGAAAATGGTAAGCTAAGGGCTGCTGTGCTGGATTTATAAAAATAAACATAAACATAAAAAAATACCGGCAATATCTTGCGTTGTCTGCAAGTTATTACCGGTATTTTTTAGTCTAAAGAAATATATCCGTCATTATCATCAGATTCATTTTTTGAATCATTTTGAGGTTCAGGTGTTTTAGGTGCTGCCGTAGGTGCTTTAGTTGCAGCAGGCGCTTTAGTTGCTGTCGGAGTGCTGGTCGGCTTTGAAACAGGTGTATCATCATCGTCATCGGCTGTATCGTCTGCTGGTTTTTTAGTTGCAGCAGGAGCCTTTGTAGCTGTGGGCTTTTTGGTTGGCGCAGCAGTAGCTTTTTCCGAAGTTGATTTTTTCGGGGCAGCGGTAGCTTTGGAAGGAGTGCCTGTGGTAGTTTTCTTCTTGTTAATTACCGCTTTTGCCTCAGAGCCTTCTGCGTATACTTCTATATCAGTTGTTATGTTTGATGCATCAAAGCCAAGTGTTTGTGAAATCAAGGTTTTTGTTGCCTCAATATCGCAGATAAAATACCAGCCTGCTGATATGTGCTGGCTTTCGCCAGGCAACTGATAGGTTGCAATTTTTTCTGTTGATAATTCACCTAAATACTGTGCGTATTTTGATACATCTGAGACAGAAATATTGGTGGAAATATCCTTTTTCATCTGCGAGAAAAGTTTCGGCAGTTTTAATATTAACGATAAATTGAGCTTTTGTTCAACTACCGCTTTTATAACATTTTGCTGTCGCTCTATTCTTGCAAAATCGCTGTCGCCTTTGCGGTAACGCATCAGCTGCAAAAGCTTGTCCCCATCCAATTCTTGAACACCTGGTTTTAAGTGAATATAAAGATCTTGAGCCGGATCTTCATAATTCATACCCTTGCCGCCGCCTTCAACGTCGGGAACGTCATATGTAATAGGACCTAATATATCAAATATATTTTCTATTGCATCAAAGTTAAATTCCAGGTAATAGTTAATAGGTATGCCGGTTAGCTGTGTAACAGCTTCGGCTGTTCCTATCGGCCCCATTATACTTCCGCTGCCGTCCTTTGTACTCATTGCATGTACTTCGTTTATTTTGCGTGTGAGATTACGGTTTTTAACATACACTTTTGTATCACGGGGAATGGACAAAAGATTAAGCTGGGCTGTGTCAAGGTCAAAGGAAGCGACCATAATTGAATCGGTTCTAAGCCCGTCCTCATCGACTCCAAGCAAAAGTGCATTTATCTTACCGCTTTCGCGGTCAATCGGCGCTAATAAATCCGACTCATCCACAAACCCCATTCCAAGAGCTATGAATACAAGAACAATAAGCGCTCCAAGACTAATAAGTGCGGCCTTAATAAAGGTTGACGGTTTTATTTTTTTACGCGGTTTGGCAGTTTTTATTTTAGACTGTTTTACCGCCTTTCGTGCCCTTTTCAAAAATCAAACTCCCTTTCGTTATTTATTGAGCTTGCTCATCTTCGCTGTTAGCAGAACCGGATGATGCTGATGATGTGTTGTCTTTTTTATCGGAACTAGTCTCGTCTTTTTTAGAAGACTCCTCTTTTTTTGAGGTATCATCGGTTTTGTCCGAAGTGTTTGTATCAGGTTCTGGTGTCGGTTTTGCTGTGGGTTTTGCAGTTACATCAGGTTTAGTATCGGTGCTGTCATCATTGTCATCGTTATCTGGAATATTTATAACATCATCATCAGGTTTTGGCGTTGCTGTTGCAGTAGGTTTTTGTGTAGGCGAAGATGCCTCGTGGTTTGTTTCAGATTTTGATGTTTGCGAAGATGACGGTTTTGCGGTAGCTTTGGTTTCGGTTGAAGAGTTTTGTTTGGTGGTTGTCTGTGATTTGTTCTGAGTAACAGGGTCAGATTTGCCTTTTACACCGTTTGTTATTTCGGAAGAATCATAACCGAAAACATCCGTAATCAGGGTTTTGAGTTCTGTCATATTTGCAATCCAGTAAGACGCTTCATATTCCGGCCCTGAAAAATCGCCGGGGAGCTGATACATATGGATATTCTCCGATGAAAGCTCTTTAAGGTTAGGAATATATTTCATTGCATCTAAAATAGTGAAATTAGTATCTATATCATTTTGCAGAGTTTTATAAAGTTCTGGAATAGAGCCTAAAATGCTGGCATTTAATTTTTGCTCGCATAGCGCCTTAAAAAAGTTTTGCTGTGCCTGTACTCGTGCAATATCGCCGAGCGGATACTTCCTGAAACGAACAAATTGTTCTGCTTTATCTCCGTCTAAAAGCTGATAGCCTGGCTGAAGATCAATATATAAGTCCTGAGCGGGATCAGAATATTTCATACGCTGCGGTACGTCAAAATATACGCCGCCTAATGCGTCTATTGTATTTTTAAATGCATCAAATGAAAATTCAACATAGTAATTTATCGGAATCCCGGTAAGGCGTGTCACAGCCTCAATCGTACCCTGGGGCCCCTTAATTTTGCCGTTTTGGGTAAGGCTATGTGCAGCGTTTATTTTCTGATAGCGGGTTCCTATATACATTCTCGTATCGCGAGGGATTGAGAGCATATTAATAGTACCGGCATCAAGGTCATATGACGCTACAATTATGACATCAGTTCTAAGCCTGTCGCCGTCCACGCCAAGTATCAAAACATTAATTTTACCGGTAGCTTTATCGACCGGTTCAACATAACTTTCGTCAATAACACTGCTGTCGCTGTTTATTAAAGGGAACAGAACGCCATGAAAACCTACTGCAACAACGAAGAGCAGAATTACAGTGAAGAAAGAAGCTAAAAATATTTTAAAGCGTTTGCTCAGTGCAAAGCTGTTTCTTGCTCTTCTCATTTTATCAATACCTTTCTTGCGTTAGTACATAATATTATATCATCAAAACAATTTAGGTGTCAATATATTATACCCTTATATTATGTCATTTATATTACGAAGATGTAAATTTTTATCGAAAAAAATGTTGAAAAAGTTTGAACGGTGTGTTAATATAAATTAGATTAAAATAATATGGGTGAGAAATGTGGCATTATTAAATCAATTAAAAAAGCTGTATAAAGGATTAATTTTGTGTTTTGTGATAGCATTAGTTGCGTGGGCGCTTGGCTCAGAGTTTCCGGTAGTGGGAGGCCCGGTATTTGCTATTTTAGCAGGTATGCTGATAACGGTATTTATCAAAGATAAAAGTATGCTTCAGGCGGGGATAACATATTCATCAAAGAAGATTTTGCAATATGCGGTTATTCTGCTTGGGTTTGGTATGAATTTGTCAACGGTACTTGAAACAAAAAAAAAATCATTGCCGATTATATTATCAACAATTACTATTGCGCTGGTTATTGCATACATAATGTACCGTGTGCTTAAAATGCCGTCTAAAATATCAACGTTGGTAGGAGTAGGATCTTGTATATGCGGCGGAAGTGCAATAGCAGCAACTGCCCCGGTTATCGGTGCTGATGACGAGGAAATCGCACAGTCAATATCAGTTATATTTTTATTTAATATAATTGCAGCGCTTATTTTCCCGACTTTGGGCGGCATTTTGGGACTGTCAAATGAAGGGTTTGGAATTTTTGCCGGAACAGCAGTTAACGATACATCATCTGTTACTGCGGCGGCTACTGCATGGGATGGTATTTACGGCAGCAATACACTTGATACTGCAACGGTGGTAAAGCTTACAAGGACACTTGCAATTATACCCATAACGCTTGTTTTGGCGTTTGTTCGAGTACGAAAGGAAAAAGCTGCAAGCGGCGAGTCGGCAGGCGTTAAGCTTTCGGGTATTTTTCCGTATTTTGTATTGTTCTTCGTGCTTGCATCGGTTATAACAACGGTAGCGGGGACTTTTGGTGTTCCGTCAGATTTCTTTTCACCGTTTAAGACTCTAAGCAAATTTTTGATTGTAATGGCAATGGCAGCAATTGGGCTTAATACAAATATTGTAAAGCTTATAAAAACCGGCGGAAAGCCGATTTTGGCAGGTTTTTGCTGTTGGGTAGGCATTACAGCAACAAGTCTTTTAATGCAGCATGTTTTAGGAATTTGGTAAAAAACAGTAAAAGCGTTGTTCTGCGTGTTAATATTTATCAATATGCTTGCAGGACTCTGAAAAAGGAAATTAGATTGTTGCATTTGGCTTTTCGGGCGTAAGATGGTACGTTAAAAGACAAATGCTGAAAAAGCAAGTAATGGAGCTGATTTTGACTGAAAATCAGCTCCATTTTTATTTTAATAAATTATCAATAATAAATTTTCATTTTTCAATACTTGCCTGCGGTAAAACGACTCTTTGTACAGCCTGACAGCGCCTTGCGGCGCTGTTCTTTATGCCTTTTTAAAGGCTATTATAACTTTAAATAAATCACCGTCCGTTTCTACACGAAAACTTCCCCCACAAAGTTCAGTATAGCTTTTTGCAATGGCAAGCCCCAGACCGCTGCCCTCGGTTGACCTCGATTTGTCGCCGCGGACAAACCTTTCGGTGATTTCCTCGGTGTCAAAATCAAGAGGCGCAGCAGAGGTGTTTTTAAATTCAGCGTATATATTGTTATCTTTCTGTTTTATCGAAATAAAGACACGAGTGCTCTTTTGTGCATATTTGGAAATGTTAACGATAAGGTTTTCAAATACGCGCGAGAGTTTCTTGCCGTCGCCGGATATAAACATTTCTCTGCCCAAATCAATAACCGGAACAAGCCCTGATTTTTCCAATATAGAATCTGATTCCCCAAGCGATTGATTTATAAGCAATGCCAAATCCAGCCTTTCTATATTAAGCTGTTCGTTGCCGCTTTGCGCTTTGGACATATCGAATAAATCCTGAGTAAGGTTTTTTAGCCTTTCACCCTTTTTGCGGATTATCTTTGCATATTCATTTGCTTCATTGGGGCTGAGCTTCATATCGCACAAAAGGTCGGAATAGCTGATAATAGAGGTAAGCGGCGTTTTTAGGTCATGAGAAACATTTGTTATAAGCTCGGTTTTAAGTTTTTCTGCCTTCACGCTTTTTTCGACAGCGGCTTGTATGCCGTCGCCGATTGAGTTTACGGAATCCGCAATTTCATGGAAATAATCTTTTTCGGGGAGCAGAATTTTTTGATTTATTTCACCATTTTTTATGCTGTGTATACCGTTTGAGATAACCTCAAAGCTCTTAATTGCTTTTAGTAGTTTAAAAGTCACGAGCGCTATCAGAGCACAGGTGAGAAGGAACGGGAAAAATGACTGTGTAAAACCGAATATATAAGATAATCCGCCGGTTAGGACAATAACCGCAGCTGCGGTTTTTGCAAGCCGGTAGGTGAGCAGCACATCAAAGAAAGAGTGTATGTGAATACCCAGTTGCTTAAAAAAACGTATAATAGTTTTAAAAAACTTACCTATTAGTCCAAAACAAAACTTAAGGATTTTTATTAATGTTTTGTATCCCCAGACACAGATAATGACAATAAGGCTTTTTCTAAGAAATGTGCCGTTTTTGCCAAGGCGCGCAAAGGACATAAAGATGCAAAGGACTATCCCTATAACCAAACTTGCGCATATGCTTGATGACAATATTATAATGCCTCTTAATTCCGGCTCATCAAAGTAAAGTAAATTTATTATGAGAAGCCCTCCCATAACAACAAGAAATGCGGCTGCGGCAAGCTGAAGTTCTGGAGGGATTTTGTCCTGGAGCAGGAGCTTTATTCTGCCGAAACAGTCTCTGCCGCATACAAATAGAAGATATACAAAAAGAAAAATTATCCCTACCGCACAAAACAGCACAAAATATATATTTTTCTCAAAAGCCTCTTTTACCGCGAGTTTTCGCGCTGTATAATCTGCCGCATATGCTGGTGTATAGGCAAGAAAGATTTCACAGTCGAAATCCGGATAATATTTTGACATATAATTGAAAGATGTTTGTGTGTTAGCTTTTCCGTCTTGACAGATTACATATATAGAATATTTATATACCGAGCTAAAATCTGTATCCTCGAGAAGAGAGGGGTTACCTTGGAGAATATTTTTGCCCGGAACCGAGATGTAATATTCAAAAATTGAACTGTCCGGCTCTCTTATGGGTATGTCAGAGTCAATATTGTCAATTAAGGACGTCATTTCGTTTCTCATTGACTGTGAAAAATTAAAGTCATCATACAACTCATCTTCAAAAATGTTATATTCTATCATATCAAAGCCGACTGATACTAAAAGCCCGACAGCTATCCCTGTTAGGGCTAAAACGAGCATAAATGCAATAGCTTTGGAAATAGCTGAGTAAGCCAGTTTTTTCATAAGAACCTATCCTTTCTGACTGCAAATTTTATAGCCAATGCCCCAGACCACTTTAAGATATTTGGGGTCTTTGGGATTAATTTCGATTTTTTCACGGATATGCCGGATATGTACGGCAATAGTATTGTCGCCGACAACAATATCATTATCCCAAACAGCGCGGTAGATTTCTTCCGCGGAAAAAACTTTCCCGACATTTCGGCACATCAGCTCAAGAATACGGTATTCAATTCTTGTAAGCCGAACTTCCGCACCGTCAACCGTAACGGTTTTAGACTCGGTATCAAGCTCCAAACCTCCTACACAAAGCTTTGTCGGTGGCGTTGTAGCACCGCCAAGCATTGTATAGCGCCGGATTTGGGATTTTACCCTTGCCATCAGCTCCGGCGGTGAAAATGGTTTTGTTACATAATCGTCTGCTCCTGCATAAAGCCCTAAGATTTTATCTGCATCTTCTGATTTTGCCGATAAAAGTATTACCGGAATATTTTTTTCTTGCCGAAGTTTCATAAGCGTCTGTATTCCGTCAAGGCTGGGCATCATTATATCAAGAATTATCAAAGAAATTCCAGGATCGCTGATTACTTTATCCAGCGCTTCAAGCCCGTCATAAGCTTTAATAGCAGTATAGCCGTCAGCCTCTAGGAAAATTGAAATGCTGTCGACTATTTCACGGTCATCATCTGTTACTAAAATTTTTATCTTATCCATAAGGACAAACCTCCTCCTATGGCTATATATTATCATATAAACCTTAAAATAATCACTATGAAATTCTTAAAACTTTCTTAAATTATAACCTTAATGTTTGAATATTGTCAAATTTGTTACAATATTGTTATGGAAAAATGGCGAAAAGTGTGATATTATATAGGTATATATTATAAAATAAGGGGTATACTATGAAAAAGATATTGCTTACAGCTGCTGTGGCATTGATGATACCGCAGACTGCGGTATTTGCGGCAGACGATATAAATATTCGTTATAACGGAGAACTGTTGGAGTCGGAACAGCAGGCGGTGGTTATAAATGACCGAACCCTGGTGCCGGTGCGTGTAGTTTGCGAGGCGATGGGGCTTGACGTCAGCTGGAATGAAGAAGACCAGACGGTGCGTATCTGTGATGAGCTTAATCTGGTTACTTTGAAGATAGGCGAAACTAAGATAGATATAAATGATG
>CALXUL010000203.1 GCA_944391635.1 uncultured Clostridia bacterium
ATTCTGCTGACGGAATTGTCTTGCGCCGCGCGCAATCTGGTTTATATTCCTCATAAGAGCGGGCATAATTAACCTCCAAAAATAAAATAGTTGCGCTCGCAACAAATTAATTATATCATCTATATTAAGCTTTGTAAATATAAAATTTTCCAATTATATTGCAAAAAAGAAAAGGAACGCATAAATCATAGTGCAGTCTTAATTTTTTTATTGCAATTTCTGGAATTTTGTGATACACTATACTTGCGACACAAGTTAATATATTCCCTTACATAAGTGTGTGTTTTTTTGTTTTGGTAAAAACGCATGCTCTATTTTCGCATACTTGTATAAGGGTGTTGAAAACTTGTGTCGCAGCAATCAGAGCTATGCGTTTTTCGGTGTGTGGCTCTGATGTTAGCCGCACACTTTTTTAATTTATGAGAAATCGATGGGAGGGGAATTTCTCGCATAAAGGTGCGTGAAGAAAAATATGTGAAAAAGGAGCGTATGAAAATGTTAAAAGAAAAAAAGAGACGGACAATTGCCGTAACGCTTACGATAACGCTTGCCATGGGGCTTACTGTATTTGCAAAACAGGTAAATGAACAAGCGGAAATATTTTATAATAATATAAAGATTTATATTGACGGTGCAGAAATTGTACCAAAGGACGCTAATGGTAACACTATTGAGCCGTTTATAATGAACGGAACAACATACTTGCCTGTTCGTGCCGTATCTGACGCTTTAGGTCAAGATGTGGAATGGGATGGAGCGACTCAGAGTGTTTATATCGGTAAGAAAGACCAAACAAAGCCCGATAATTATTTAGATAGAATACAGTATTCTTATTATTCTCCGGGAACAGATGATGATGACAATGCTTTATATAATATAAAAGGTTCAGTAAATGATTTTTCAGGTAACGCATATACAAATGGATATTTGTTCAAGCAAAGAGTTTTTCAACCTCAAGTTTTAGATGTCCCATTAAATTCACAATATAGTAATCTAAAGGGTAAAATATCGATGATTGAAAAAACAGATATTATAGGTTTTTCAACGCCTGATTACCTTTCAAACGAATTATTTACAATAGAATTTTACGGCGATGAAAAGTTGTTATATACATCACCATTAACAAACCTAACAAAGACATTTAATATTGATATAAATACCCAAGGAGTTGCTAAACTTACAATAAAACTTATTCCGCAAAAAATAGGGAACCTTCGTAGCGGTACTTCGATGGTAGCACTTACAGATTTGGCACTATACAAATAACACTGTTCCAAAGTCCCTGTTTGAGTAAGAAAAAAATTTGCCCTGCACATGCGCTAAATACAGTATAACGAGCGTTGTGCAGGGCATTTTTATATATAATATAAGTTATGAATTATACATTTGTGCATAGAAACCGTTTGCCAAAAGAAGTTCTTTGTGTGTACCCTGCTCTATAATATGGCCATCCTTCATAACGAGAATGAGGTCGGCATTTCGTATAGTTGACAGGCGGTGAGCGATTACAAAAGCTGTGCGGTTTTGCATCATCTCAAGGAAAGCTTTTTGAATTTTCTGCTCAGTCATTGTATCAACAGAAGAAGTCGCCTCGTCAAGGATAAGGATTTCGGGGTCGGCAAGCATTGCGCGGGCAATGGTTAGAAGCTGTTTTTGCCCCTGCGAAAGATTTGCGCCGTCCTCTGTTATCATGGTATCATAGCCATCGGGCAGACGACGGATAAAACTATCGGCATGGGCTTTTTTTGCCGCTGTAATTATCTGTTCCTCGCTTGCTCCGGGAAGAGCATATGAAATATTTTCGCGGACAGTACCGTTAAACAGCCAGGTATCCTGTAAAACCATGGCAAATTTGTTTCTGAGACTGTCGCGCTTGACAAGCATACTGTCTTGACCGTTAATAGTAATCTTTCCGCTGTCAATATCATAAAACCGCATTAAGAGGTTTACAATGGTAGTCTTGCCGCTGCCTGTCGGACCGACAATAGCAATAGTCTTGCCGGCTGAGGCAAATAGGTTCAGGTCTTCGATAAGCGGCTGGGTCTTGTTATATGAGAAATAAACATTTTCAAGTTTTACTTCGCCGCTGCCAGATAACAGCTCCGGAAGATTTTTATCCGAGCTTTCCGGCTTGGTATCAATCAGCGAGAATATACGTTCTGCCGCTGCCGCCGCCGACTGGAGCTGAGTTAATATTCCTGCCATATCGTTTATCGGACGCGCAAACTGTGTTGCATAAATTAAAAATGCCGAGATTGTACCTACCGAAAGCCCGCCTGCAAGAGCCGCTATTCCTCCAAGTACGCCTACGCTGATATATGCAAGGTTATTTATATACCGGGTGGTAGGGTTTACAAGTGAAGAATAAAACTGTGCTTTCTGACCACAGGTATAAAGACGTGCATTTATTTCGCGAAATTTAGTACGCGCCTGTTCTTCATAGGAAAATGCCTGTACAACCTTTTGTGCACCGATATATTCCTCAACAAACCCGCCTAATTCACCAACTGTGCTGCTTTGCTGGCGGAACATTGCCGCACAGCGTGTTGCAATTGCTTTGGATACAAATACGCATAATATGGTTATTACAAGAATTACTGACGTAATTATCCAGTTTCTTAAAAACATAATGGTAAGCGTGCCTACAACTATGACAATACCTGAAAATAGCTGTGTCATACCTTGAAGAAGACCTTCGGACACCGAGTCAATATCATTGGTCAGGCGGCTCATGGTATCTCCATGCGCTCTCGTATCAAAAAAGGAGAGAGGGAGAGTTGTAAGCTTTCCGAATGCATCAGAACGTATTTTTTCAATCGCTTTGTTTGACAAAAGATTAGTAAAATATGTCATAAGCCAGGTAAAGGCTGCATTTGCAAGATAAACCGCACCTAAAATAAAGAGGATTTGCAAAATCTTACTAAAAAGCACATCATCTTTGCCGCGGATAAAATCTATTGCATATCCCGAAATGCTTGGTGCCGCCAAGGCAAAGGCATTTGTAGCAACAGCGGCAAAGATAAGCAGGATTAGTATGCTTTTATATTCAATTATATATGGTAAAAGTCTATTTAATGCTTTTTTCATACTGCATCCTCCAAAGCTTCCTGAGAAATACATATTTCGCGGTAAATGTCACAAGATTGGCAAAGCTCACTGTGAGTACCGTATCCGGCTATTTTTCCGTCATCCATGACAATGATTTTGTCTGCGCCGCGGACGGTGTTTACACGTTGTGATATGATAATTACCGTCATGTTATCGGTAAACTGCGCTATTGCGTCACGAAGAGCTCTGTCTGTTTTAAAATCAAGTGCTGATGAAGAATCATCAAGAATAAGAATTTCGGGTTTTTTAACTAATGCCCGCGCAATGGTAAGACGCTGTTTTTGTCCGCCTGAAAGGTTAGCGCCGCTTTGCGACACAAAAGTATCAAGCCCTGCCGGAAGTTTTAGTACAAAATCCTCTGCCTGAGCAATACGAAGAGCCTCAAGGATTTGTTCATCATTTGCAGTCTGGCATCCCATTTTTATATTATCTCTGACAGTATTATAGAACAGAACAGATTTTTGCTGTACTATTCCTATTTTATTGCGAAGCTCATTTAGGGCATAGTTTTTTACGTCTATCCCGTCTACATAAACTGTGCCGCCGGAGGTATCATAAAAGCGTGGTATCAGATTTGCAAGCGAACTTTTCCCAGAACCGGTAACGCCGATTATGCCTACAGTTTCACCAGGCATAATCGAAAGGTTTATGCCGGACAATGCCTCGTCGCCGCCCTGATTATATCTTAAAGACACATTTTTAAATTCTATTTTTGCCCGGGTACTGATTTTTTCTTTTTGCTCATTTTTGTCAGTTATCTGCGGCTCAGCTTCAAGTATTTCGCACAAACGTCCGGCTGAAGCATATGCTTTTGTATATAGAATAACAAGGTTTGCAACGATAATCATTGCATTCAGAATTTGAGTTATATAGTTGATATATGCAATAACTTCACCCTGTGAAAGGCTGCCCACACTGACTCTGATGCCGCCAAACCAGATTACGGCAACGATTGCGGCGTTCATAAGAAGCGTTGTTGCCGGATTGGTAAGCGCGGCAATTTTACCTACGCGTATAGCAGTTTCGGCATAGTCGGAATTGGCAGTTTTGAACCTTTTTCGCTCAAACCCGGAGCGCGAAAATGCGCGGATTACCCTTACGCCGGATAAATGTTCGCGGAGAATAAGAGTTAGCGCATCAAGTTTCTTTTGCACCTGCTGGTAGAGCGGAACTGCCCGGAACATTACAAGAAATAATAAGAGTATAAACAGCGGTATGACTATCATTAATATAATAGAGAGCTTAAGGTCAATTATGATAGCCATAATAAGTCCGCCTATACATAAGAATGGCGCGCGGATAACCAGGCGTATAAGCATAGCCACAGCATTTTGGAGCTGGTTAACATCTCCGGTAATACGGTTAATAAGTGAGGCGCTGCCATAGCGGTCAATCTGCGAATGTGAAAGAGAGGTGATTTTTTCATACATCGCATTTCTCACATCAGTACCAAATCCTTGAGATGCAAGCGATGCAGAGTATTGACAAATATATGCAAAAATTACTCCGGCTGTTGCGGTGCCAAGCATCAAAAGTCCCATTCTAATTACATAACCGCCGTCCCCAGCATTTATGCCGTTGTCGATTAGCATTGCCATCAGCGTAGGAATAAGGATTTCAAGTACAGCTTCTGATAGCTTGAAAAAAGGCCCAATGATAAGTTGAGGCCTGTATGGTTTTAAAAATTTCAGCAGTTTTTTCAAAATGCTTTCCCTCCGGCTTGTATTGATAGTTTTAATAGTATAATGTAGTATGTTCTCAATAGTAGCTTTATGTAAAAATATACATCAACAAACATATTATACCACAAACCCATAAAAATCACAATATAATATTATATCCCGCAAAAATAGAAAAGTCAAACAATAAATAAAGAATTTTTTGTCACTTCTTAAATTTCTGTTTTTTTAATACAGATAAAAAAGAGTATATCAAAAAGATATACTCTTGGAAATAGTAACGTTTTATGATTATACAATCTCTGGTTCTGAAAATATTTTGATTGCTGCACGTGCATCTTCAAACATTCCACAAATTGCAGCGGTTTCAATATCGTGGAAAAATGTTTTGTCAGGAAGTTTGGAAACTGCTGTGCCGCCTGCTTTTGCCATATAAGTATAGTAGTTTATTTTTCGTATCCCAAGTTTTATTACTTTTTTATATTCGTCAGCTTTTACGCCGCTTCCTCCATGCATAACAAGTGGGATTTTAAGTCTTTTATGGATTTCCAAAAGTCTTTTATAGTCGAGTTTTGGCTCTTTAAGATACAAGCCATGCGCCGTTCCAAACGCGCAGGCAAGAGCATCTATACCGGTTTTTTCGGCAAATTTTTGGGCTTCTTCCGGATCGGTATAAAGTTCTTCGCCAGCAGGCGCTCCCGACTCTCTTGTACCCATTGAACCTATTTCTGCTTCTACAGATGCATTGTACATTGCCGCTTTTTCAACAACCATTGAAGTGTTTGCGTAATTTAACTCAATATCTACTTCCGAGCCGTCATACATAACCGAAGTAAATCCAAGCTCAAGACCTCGTTTTATATAATCAAGGTCAGTGCCATGGTCTAAGTGAACACAAACCGGTATACTTGCTCTGTCTGCCATAAAGAGCATAACAGGCGCAATTTCGTCCATTTTGCAAAGTCCCATTTCTTCGTGGACTTGTGCGTGCATAATAATTACAGGCTCTTTGAGTTCTTCTGCTGCTGATATAACGGCTTTTATGCTTGCCATATTAGGCGTATTGAAAGAGCCGATTGCACATTTTTTTGCTTCTGCTATCTTTAATATGCTTTTTAGCGTTACAAGCATGATTAATCCTCCTCACAACTAAATTCAAATGTGATGCAGTAGGTTTTTTCTTCTTCCGGTTCAAGCATTTCAAGGATTCCGTTCTTTCGCATAATATCACGTCCGTCCGGAAGGCAGTTTCCTGGCTCTAAACCAAGAACATACTCATATTCTCCCATCATTTTCCATTCGGTAAAATATTTTAGCTTATCTGCGTCATACCGGATATTAACACCCTTTTTAATGTTTTCATTGTAAATGGATACACAGCTTTTTCCTGAAAGTGTGTGATAATAGCATTTCTCCTCATAACCTTTTTGCGGGCTTTCCATAATAAGACAATCCGAAAGTCCTTCTTTTGAATGCTCATTTCTCGGT
>CALXUL010000204.1 GCA_944391635.1 uncultured Clostridia bacterium
AGCTTGTTGGCGATGACCTATTTGTTACCAACACAACGAGGCTTTTAAATGGTATAGAATTAGGAGCTGCAAATTCTATTCTTGTAAAGGTAAATCAGATAGGAACTTTAACCGAGGCGATAAACGCAACAAGCCTTGCGCAGAAAAACGGATATACAGCGGTTATATCGCATCGAAGCGGCGAAACTGAGGATACTTCAATAGCTGATATTGCAGTAGCTTTAAATGCCGGGCAGATTAAATGCGGTGCACCGGCAAGATGTGACCGTACCGCTAAATACAATAGGCTTTTAAGAATTGAACAGGAACTTTGCTATACGGCTGAATATGGGATTATAAAAGGCTGAAAAATGCGGCAAAAGAAACTTTATAACTTCTTTTGCCGCATTTTTATATACATTTTTCCGTATATGCTATCCTTTTTTTAAATTCGATTGACTTTAAAAAATTTATATGATATATTTAAGAAAAAAATCAAGAAAGGACTGTTTTTTTTGGATAATCAGAAAATAAAAAATGCAATGGATTTTGCCTGTTCGGTAGTTAGAAAGGACATGGATGAATTTAAGGAAGGTTTTCCCGGCGCGCAGAGCCGGAATTATAAATATCAAACTAACGGCGGTCTTGACTGGACGGATGGTTTCTGGACAGGTATGCTGTTTTTATCTTATGAATATACAAAGGATAAAAAGTATTTAGAACTTGCAGAGAAAAATGTTGATTATTTTAAAAACAGATTAGATAAAAAATTAAGCCTTGACCATCATGATATTGGGTTTTTATACTCGCCGTCTTGTGTTGCAGACTATAAAATAACCGGAAATGAAGAAGCTAAAAAATATGCAATAAAGGCTGCCGAACATCTTATGACAAGATACCAGCCTAAGGGGAAATTTATTCAGGCGTGGGGTGCGATGAGTGATGAAAAATCGTATTTTCTGATAATAGATTGTCTGATGAATCTGCCGCTTCTTTTCTGGGCTTCTGAAGTAACCGGAGATACAAAATATGCGGATATTGCAAAAAATCATCTTTATACAGCGCTTGATGTTGTAATACGTGATGATTTTACTACATATCATACTTATCGTTTTGATAAAAATACCGGCGAAAAGCTAGGCGGAAAAACTGCTCAGGGCTATTCGGATAATTCTTGCTGGGCAAGAGGTCAGGCGTGGGGAGTATACGGGACTGCGCTTGCATACCATTATACAAAGGATGAAAGTATCATAGAAAAATTTGAGGGATTAACAAAGGTATTTATTGAAAAGCTGCCTAAGGATAATGTACCGTACTGGGATATGATATTTACCGATGGGGATGAACCGAGAGATACCTCGTCTGCCGCGATTGCAATCTGCGGTATTATACAGATGGCAAAATATAAGAAATATCCAGAGTTTGAGGCAGCAGCAGACAGGATGCTGGAAGCTCTTATTGATAATTATACCTCAAAGGGTAAGCCGGATATGAATGTAATACTTACCGACGCGATGTATTCGCGTCCGGCAGGGCATAACCCTGAGGCTGCAATTTACGGCGATTATTATTTTATGGAAGCTTTAATGCGCAAGTTAAATCCGGATTGGAAAATGTATTGGTAAAAACAAAAAGCCTGCCGAATGCGGCAGGCTTTGTTTTTATATCTTCACGGTTATATGGGATTTTTTAAAGTATCAGCGCTTACCTTTTATGATTACGGAAATATGCTTATAAATAAGGAAAGTAATTGCGGCGCATAAAAGCCCTTTTCCGATTGTAAAGGGCATATTGAAAATCACAAGACAGCTCAAAAGCCCGTTTACGCCGGAGAAAATCTCCTCATATGCCTTTATAATCTCTTCAAGCGGCAAAAAGTTCTGATACATAGGATATGTAATGAAATAATTTATGGGTACTGAAAGCATCCCCATTAAAACCGCGCCCGAAACGCTGCCCAAAAGCGCGCCGAGTTTGTTTTTGCGGTATTTGTAAATAATCCCTGCCGGAATCACAAAAGACGCTCCAAGCAGAAAATTACAAAGCTCGCCTACGCCGGCTGTAGTAGTCTGCGTTACATTTACGAGATTTTTTACCAGGCACACAAGTACGCCTGATACAGGACCGATTGCAAACGCCGCAATAAGCGCCGGAAGTTCTGAAATATCCAGCTTAATAAAAAACGGCATAAACGGCACTGAAAAACTGATAAACATCAAAATTGATGCAATAGCAGAAAGTATCGCTGTCATAACGAGCTTTCTTGAATTGAAATTCATTATAAGGTTACCTCTTTTCATTTAAAAAATGCGCACGGCAAAAGCCAGAGCGCACTTTTTGTTCTTCTTTTATCCGGACTCTACCGTCGGTTACGGAATCACACCGTATCAGCTTTCGCTCGCGGACTATTACCGCCGGTCGGGAATTGCACCCTGCCCTGAAGATATTTAATTGTATCCTATATAACCTTATGCTATAATAGCACAATTGTGCGGATTTGTAAAGGTTTTTATAAAATTTTTTGGATTGACAAATTTTAATCTTTATGCTACAATCCAGTTAAAATGAGTAGGTCAGGCAATCGCGGGCAGAAAGAGGATTCTTTTTGCGTGAGGAAAGTCCGGGCTCCATAGAGCAGGATGCCGGCTAACGGCCGGTGAGGGCGACCTTAAGGATAGTGCAACAGAAAATAAATGCCGGAATATTTTTTTCGGCGATTGTGGAAATGTGCGGTAAGAGCGCACAGGGAATATGGTAACTGACTTCCCGTGTAAACCCCATCCGGAGCAACATTCAAACGACGCAATTAAGCTTGCTCGGCATTTGCGCAACAGAATGGCTTGAACTGTGCAGCAATGCATAGTCACAGATAGATGATTGTCTAATACAGAACCCGGCTTACAGACCTGCTCATATGTTTTGATGAATTTTCCGCTGTAATTTTTTATATTACGGCGGTTTTTTTGTTTTAAGCCTAAAAACAGTTGATATAACTGGTGTTATTTGATATAATTTATTTAATAAATATAGGAAAAATTTAAAGCTAAAAGAAAGGGACGGGGGAAAATGTTACAGGGAAAAAGGATACTTTTGGGCGTATGCGGCGGTATTGCGGCATATAAGAGTGTATATCTTGCGTCAATGCTTGTAAAAGCCGGGGCAAGGGTTGATGTTATTATGACAAAAAATGCGTGCCAGATGGTAGGGCCTGTGACTTTTGAGGCGATTACTAAAACGCGGGTTGTAACCGATACCTTTGACCGTGCGCATACCTATGAGATAGAGCATATAAGTCTTGCCGAGGCGGCGGATATTGCGGTTATTGCACCGGCAACGGCAAATATAATAGGAAAGTTGGCAAACGGTATTTGTGACGATATGCTTTCCACAACTCTTATGGCAGTAAAAGCGCCTAAACTGCTTGTTCCGGCAATGAATACCAATATGTATGAAAATCCAATCCAGCAGGATAATTTAAAAAAGCTTGAGGAATACGGCTGGCTTGTACAGGGTCCGCAGTGCGGTCGGCTTGCATGCGGCAGTGTCGGTGCAGGAAAAATGAGCGAGCCGGAGGAGATTTTTGAAAGAATAGTTTATGAGATAGCCTATAAAAAGGATTTTAAAGGTAAAAAGGTTGTTGTTACGGCAGGTCCGACCTGTGAGGCGATTGACCCGGTAAGGTATATAACGAATCATTCAAGCGGAAAGATGGGGTATAAAATGGCTGAGGCAGTATCGCGCCGCGGTGCGGATACGGTATTAATAACCGGCAG
>CALXUL010000205.1 GCA_944391635.1 uncultured Clostridia bacterium
ACTGCTGTATTCAATATAATTCACTCCTTTATAGGAAAGAATTATATCAAAAAAGATTACCTAAATTGATACAAAGTGTAACCACTTATCTGCAACAATTTTGGTAATCTTATTTTAACTTTTATATTTGCCTTTCAGTTCCAGCAGGACACCTTTTTCCTTATCTTGTGAAGTATAAACGAACACGTCCCCGATATAGTAATGTTCGGTGTACTTGTAATGTCCGAAATCTTCGTGAAGCATATAGCTGATGTTCAGCTTTAATATGTCCTTGATAACGTGCTGTATATCCAGCGTGGGAAATCGGATACGCACATAATCAAAGAGCAGGAACATAGGAGCGTCGGGATTGAATTTTTCCACCGCTTCCAGTAGCTTGTGTTTCGTATCCTCGGTCAGTGCCACCTTGCCAGCTTCGATACGGCTTAGATGTTCACGGCTGATACCAGCCATAATTGCAAGCCTTGTTTGCGATACGCCGTAATCACTGCGTTTGGCTTTCAAGGCGGTCAGAAAATCAGTATCATTCAGTTGTCATACCCCCAATCGTGATATTTTTGTGATTTTGTGATATTTTTAAGCGATTATCACAAACGGCTAAAAACGGTACAAACCCTTATTCCTAGCGGACTTTCAAAGGTTTTTGAACCAGTTTCCAGCGTATGCAGTGAGCCGATTGTCTGTAAGAAGTCATGCCCTTTGGGTACAAGGGGAGTGTAAAATTCACTGATTACACTTGTCCCTACATCACAGTAGCCACGCCCTTTGATACGCTTTTGAAAGAATTGTTTCTTTACATCTGAACCAAAGAGCATACCGTACCCAAGTTCGCTGATACGACCAAGCCCCACACGGAAGTTGAAGTTATCTCTTATCCCGTCGCTGAAATACTTTGCGTCTGGTCTTTGACAAGCGACAATCAGAAAGTAGCCTGCTTGTCGTCCCAACATAACGATTTTCTTTAGCTGGCTTAGTAAGCTCATGCTTTCCTTTGTTGCCAGCATTTCAAAAAATGCTACATATTCATCAAAGATTAAAAAGCAGGGCGGTAGTCCCAAGTAGGCGTAGTTTTCGCCCGTTTTATACTTCGGGTGTTGTTTCATTTCTTCGCTTCGTGCCACCATGCCGTCATAAAAGGCATTGACGCAATCAATCATTTCTTCTTTCGTATGATATACATTCGGCATAACCGTTCCCAAATCCGCAAGGTCAGCGTTCTTCGGGTCTAAGATGTAAAGCTCGGCGTTTGTCTGCAACAGTGCTTCAATAAGTGTCAGCAGAAAGTACGTCTTACCGCCACCAGTACCACCAGCTATCAGAGCGTGAGGGAGTGCGTCGTATTCCCAGACAAGATTTTTCATCAATCGCAAGCACCCATTTTCTGCCTTGACTTCTTCAATGGAAATGCGGTTCGCTATCATGTCATATAAAAGTGTGTATTCGATGTAACCGTCATGTAAGGTCTTGTCGGTCAGCTCACAGTACAAACCGCTTTCCAGTTTATCCTCTAACCGCAAGAGCGGGTCTTGATACTTTCCTAATGTAATCTCACAGCGAATATGAAGCAGTCCCGTATTCATCTGATAATAGATTTTCGGAAACCAGACGATTTTTTCCCTTGATCTGCCTTGCAGGTCAGTGAAAAAACCGCTGTCCTTGACGGTATCGGCTTCATACCACTTGTTTTCCAGTATCATTCGTGCCAGCTTTTGACGGTGCAGTAACTGTTTGAAACGGTCATAACAGAAGCGGTAATACAGAAAAGCGACCAATGCACAAACACCAGTCGCTATCAGTATGGTTATGAAGTTGTAGGTAGAAAGCGTCAGCCCGTTATTCAATAGGCTGAACTGTTCCCAATCGGTATGCATGAGCTGTTTTAGGTTCAGTAGCAGGATAACCACTACGAACAGAAGCAGAAACGTACTCAATGAAAAGCGGTAAACAAGGCTCTTGTCGCTGGCTCTGATACGCTTTCCCTTATATTTCAGTAGGTTCATAAACACTCCTTTCTAGGCATAGAAAAAGCGGTTAAACTTAAAGACTAACCGCTTCATAAATTTAAATAATTTTGTTGTTTCTATTTAATTGAAATTTTTCATAATAATGCATATCGGCAAAATTAGATTGATTTATCATACCATTATCTTCATAAACAGACTTAGCAATGGAAGCATAAATTTTTTGTTGATACTTATTACCGATTAAGTCCTCATAATAAACACATATTTCAACCGGATAGATAAAGTCTTGAGTTGGTTTATTATCCTTATAAAAATTCTTTTTAGGAGCGTAAATTAAAAATCTAAAACCTTTACTAGAATTTGTTTTTATTAGTTTATAACAATATCCTATTTTCGCAGAATCGATTATGTTTTCTGTTCCATTTTCTTTGAAATCGAAAGTTATTTCTGTAATTTGTGCTGACCCCAACCCTATGTTTTCTGCAATGAGATTAAAATACCATTCTTCACTTTCACCATCATAAGTAGCTCCTTCTACATTTATATGAGGAATTACTTCTCCGTTTAATTGTCCGCTTGAATTATCAAAATCAGCTTTGTCATAGCTTATTTTATATTCCATTACAGGAATAACTGCTTGACGATTTTTTTCATCATCAGCTTCTTTTTGTGATTTTAAAGAAAAATACACTCCTCCAAAAGTTGCTAAACCGCCTATAATACCTCCTAGAAAACTTCCGCCAAAACTAATCCAATCATAATTGTGAGAAAACGGAAAATATTGAGTAATATTAGTAAAGTCCAGAACCATTGTTAAAAGTATTACTAATACCGCAAACCCTATTAATCCCATTATAGCCTTTTTTATAACAATCACTCCTTTTGTCTTAATTATGTATATTATATCGTTTCATTTCATTACAAACAATGTTATTTCATATTTAGAACATTATTTTTTTATTTGTGGAACACTATTCTGTGGATTTCCTGCTGGCTGATTGCCTTTGTTCTTCAAGATAATATCGTCAGCCTTGATATACCAGTCCACGTCAGCCCCTCTAAAGTTGGCGTTTGCTACCGTATCGGCTATCGGATTGATAAGTTCCACCTCGGTATTATAAGGATAGTCCTTGACTGCCACATCAGCAGGAATAGATACTTGTATCATGCGTTCCTGTACACTGCATTTGAGGTCATAGGTTCTGCGTTTGATTTCTTCGCTTGTTGAGCCGTCCTCATTTTCCATACGCACCTCATGTCTAAGGGCAGAAAATTTCAACACACCGAATGTCTTTTCTTTATCTAATACAATTCCATTTGCTAA
>CALXUL010000206.1 GCA_944391635.1 uncultured Clostridia bacterium
GTTTGGAGCATGTCCAAATTTGCGTTTTACTCCTGCCTTAAACACCGGAAAACACAGTGAAATCCACGGTTTCCCGGCATGAAAAATAGGGGCAAAATTAAAAATTGCACACTAGTGTGAAGGCAGGAGTAAAAATGATTTTTGGTGTGTTTTAATTATGAATTTTTAAGCTTTACAAGATAATATGCCGGCAGGCTTGCAGGAACGATATGACGCTCCGTTTCTTTCAAGGAGCGTCATATCGAATTTGCGGGAACATGGACTTGTAAAAACACAGAGCGATTGCTGACATTCACAGGATAAACATTACTTGCAGAAATAGTGAAAAAGGTTGAAGCAGTATAGGATATCAGGCGATATGGTAAACCGCGACAGGAAATCCCTTGGAGGAATTGCGAGCATACATTTATCCAGAGAGCAAAAACGAAAAGCTTTCTGAAAAATAAAACGGTTAATAAAGCCTTGGAGGAACTTGGGTACGATTATTTGTTGGTTCCATTTAACCGGGATGGGTTTGTGCAGCTTCGGTTTTTGAAAAATTGCAGGAACGGGGAAGACGTGAAAAGGTGATAGACTGTGATACAATACCAATCCAGCGTCTTCCAGAATGTGATAGGGTGATTTGGCAGCAGCTATAGCGGTAAGGTATTGAAAGATGCGGTCGAAATAAAAAAGCCATCTATGATTTTTCCACATCATAGATGGCTTTTAGGCTTAAAGGAATAGCAAAGATTACGGTATAGAGCAGTTTAAAACCGCTCTGTGCTATTTTCCCTGTAGTAAAAATAGTAATTTTCAGATTCGTTTATGGAGATTTCTATATTCTGAAGGTGATACATCTTCATATTTTTTAAACAGACGCGTAAATGAAATAGCATAGTCATAGCCGACCTGTTCTGTAATTTCATTGATTGATAAGTCAGTTTCAAGTAAAAGCTTTTTTGCAAGCTCTACGCGCAATGTTTGAATATATTTGCTGATAGTAGTGCCGGTTTGAATTTTATAGTTTTCTGAAAGCATACGCGACGATATATTCATATATTCGCAAATCATCGGGATACTTAAATCTGTACAGGAAATATTAGCCTGTATATATTTATTTACTTTTTCGGCTATTTCATTATCGGATACATTTTTAGAATTGCTCGTATTATCTAAAATATAATTATTTTTAATATTTAAAAGCAATTCCTTTATTTTATCTAAATATCTGTAAGGAATTACTAATTTTTCTGTTATGACAATATCGTTCAGTATTGCGTCAAAATCTTTTCCATCAATAACGATTGACAAGGAGCTCGCAATGGTTGAGGACAGTTTAATAAGGTATACGCGTGTATCGCTGGTGTTTTGCATATTATTAAACAGCGCGTTGAATTGATTGATAAGTTCAATAGCCTTGTCAAAATCCTTTGCCTTTATTGAATTGTATAGCGCAGCTTCCGTTATATTAAATTCTTTTAATGATGAAGCGTCTGAATTACCGGACGTATTTTCGGAATACCTGTAAATTGTTCCGTTTTCGTCGTCTGACACAATATTTTCAAAATTTATCATCATATGCGAATAAAGGTGCGGAACACTGTCGATTTCAGAACCGGCTTCACTCATGGAGATTATGTATTTGAATTTGAAGGTATCGGATATAATGCTTATGCCCTCTTTTAAAAGCGAGATCAGCGAATTGAGGGTTGATGCGTTTGACGCCGGAATATTTATAACCGATACAAGCAAATTATCGGAATGAGTAAATACGGTCGTGAATTTTTGAGATATAAGCTCCTCGAATATATTTTGCAGAACAAACTGGCACATATTATAGGCGTTGCTGAAAAGACTCGGATTGGCGTCTTCAAATTCGCCGTAATTCGATATATAAAAACCGAGCACAATAAAATAATTATCCTTCCAAATAACGCCTAAATCCTGGAATTCCTCGAGAAGCGATGAAGAATCCGCGACGGTGGAATGTAGAAGATGCTCTGTTTTGTTTGCTATAATGGTTTTGCTTTGCGATGTGAGCTTTTCTTCGGCTATGTTTTTGTGGATTAACAGCTCCGATACTTGTTGCTCCAATAAATTCATTAAATCCGTATCCGGTATGATTTCCGGATGGATATTGTATAAAATTTCATGTATCTTTTTAAAATTTGCAGAGGTGTATTTATAAATATATATTCCGGATATAAGAGTGGACAGCGCTATAAGCATAATAATCAGAGCGAGCTGAACCTTAATAATAGAGGCTGTGCGGCTGTAATCATCCATAAATAAATACACAAAATGGTCAATATGCGACTGCGCGCTTGTTACAAGGTATGTATTTCCGTTGAATTTAACCTTTTCAGCTTCCTTATGTCTGTTTACATATTCGCTGTAATCGGAGTTGAGATTTTGGTATTCGATATTGCCGTTATAGCACATAAAAGCGTTGTTGTCCTTGTAAAGCATGGCAAATATTCCGTATTGTGAAAAATCGGAATAGATAAAATTCTCAAATACTTTTTTGGGATCCATGAGCAGGATTACGGTGTAATCGCAGTTTGAATGTTTCTTTTTCTGGATATTTGCAATATACGGTCTGTTGCCAAGATACAAATTAACATATGTGTTGGGGCTTTGCAGCATTTTTGTAAAATCCTCATATGAAAGAGAACCGTTTATATGATTATTGTAATAAATATTAAACGGCGAGGACGAGGAAACATCTGCGATTCTGCCGTTTTTCGAGGAATACACAAGAATATTATCAACCCAATAGTTGCCGGTGACGATATTATTGAGCATCTCAGAGGTATCCGTAGAGCATATAATCAGATCCCTGTTATCAGAAAAAGAGCCGGCAACAAAGTTCATTATCTTGCTGTTTGACGCCACCTGATACATAGATTGATTGTTGCTGACGAGAATAGAGTCCATATTATTTGCAAAGGTATTAACAAACGCCTGATTTTGCGTGTTCATTTCCTTGCGCAGAAAGTGGTTTGAGATCGACAGAATAAGAAAACCAATACAAATACAGACAAACAGTACCAGTAGGAAGCGTTTTCCCCAGCGGCTGTTAATAACAATATTATTTTTAAACATTACTTGTATTTTACTTATCAATTTTTTCATAATTACAATTTTAACTTTCTTAATTAAAAAAATTACTCAATAATATCATAGCAGTTTAAAGGCAATGTGTCAACAAACTATTTTTTTATTGTCATACAAAATCAGAATAATAAAAAACTAAATTGTCGGTTAATATGCTGATGCCTGATTCATGGCGATAAAAACGATATGGAGATGCAGTAATTATGTATGAAAACGGCAGCTTGCCAAAAATGTATCGGGACTATCCGAAAATGTTTGTTGTAATGAGATAAATCGGGATGCTACAATTATCACATAAAAACATATTTTCAGGAGGAACAGCGATATGAAAATAAGAAATCAGATGCAGAAAAATGGAGCGCGTGCTGTTACTGATGCAAGACAGTGGAAATGCGGCGTTTCTGCGTGCTTTGGAAATCTTGAGGAGGAACTTTTCAGAGAATATTCAAAAAGCGGCATAGATTGCATGGAAATTTCACTCTCCGCGCAGCAGTGCGAAGATATAAATTGGAAAAAGACCCGTGAATTATCTGAAAAATACGGCGTTGAGTTGTGGTCATTTCATCTTCCGTTCTGGCCGTTTGAAAGCTTTGATATTTCGGGCGTATCCTCGTCTGATGTAAAAGCGGTTATAGATGTGCAAAAAGAATATATTAGAAAGTTTTCAGATATAGGCATAAAAATAGGTGTAATTCATCCGAGCGGCGAACCGATTGGGGAGGCGTGCAGGTATGACGCAGTTAGCCGCGCAAAAGAGTCCCTGGCGGAGATAGCTGATTTTGCCGCTGTACATGGCGCTGAAATAGCGGTAGAGAATTTGCCGAGAACCTGTCTTGGGAATTGTTCGGTGGAGCTTGCGGATATTGTGTATTCCGACAGCAGATTGCGCGTTTGCTACGACACCAATCATTTGCTGGGTGAGGACAACATACATTTTATCGAAAATATCGGAGATAAAATCATTACAATTCATGTGTCGGATTATGACTTTATAAACGAGCGCCACTGGATGCCTGGGGAGGGCAAGAATGATTGGACAGGTATTGTGACTGCTCTTGAAAAAGCAGGGTATAACGGACCGTTTATGTATGAGATAGATTTGGAACCGCCTGAAAGTATCAGACGCAGAACGCTTACATTTGATGATTTTTATGATAACTATATCTCCTGCATAAATAAGCGGCCTGCAAAAGTGTTAGGCATACCACAGGTTTAATATCGAAGATTTATCAGGAAAAATTCCAGACGCCCGCTTTTGACGGTACGCTTATTTTTTTGCCTGGAAAAAATTGCCGGTTGCCGCTGTGATATGGCTTAAAGTATAATTATTATGTAAGCTGTGCCAAATACGGTTTTTATTAGGGGAAAAGGGCGTTTTGCTCAAATTGTATGCTCATAAATATAAAGTGTTTGTTGAAACTGACAACAGGATAACTTAAAATAATATTATCAAATATATAGATGATTTTGGCAGTGTAAAGCGAAGGAGTTCAAGGTTTCAAGCTTCATTTAACTTAATAAAACGATAAAATATAAAGCGTACGCTTGAAATGATTAATCAATATGGAATAAATTTAATATCGCGCTTTATCTGCCCGCGATAAGGCGCAGACTGATATTGCAGTGCTGTTTGCGGGCAGAAAGGTTATGGCGATTTCATGGAATTAAACAAAAGAGATAAGGAGCTGCTTGAGCGCACCCGAAAAATATTTGAAGGGAATATTTATCCTTCCGAGGGGTATTTGTGGAGCCCTTACAGATGCGTAACGCCCGGACGTCAATGGTTTAACGGAATTTGGAATTGGGATTCGGCTTTTCATGCTGTCGGTCTGGCAGGAATGGATACAGAGCTTGCAAAGGAGAGCGTCAGGGGATTTTTTAAGTTTCAGCATGACGACGGTTTCCTGCCGGATTGCATAGGAGAGGGCGGCAGCATTGTTGATACCCTTTCAAAGCCGCCGGTTTTTGCTTGGGCGTGCGAAGTGATATATAACGCGGATAAAGATATTGAATTTATTAAAGAAATGTATCCGAAGCTAAAGCGCAATGCTGATTGGTGGTATAACAACAGGTGTTATAACGGATTGTTTTTTTATGACGCGGAGGATAAAAAAAGTGAAGATTATATTCTTCATGTTAAATTTGAATCGGGATGGGATAATTCCGTCCGCTGGGATAAGGGAATAACCGAATATTGGGCGATAGACCTTAACTGTTTTATGGTTATGTTTATGCGTGCAATGAATCATTTTGCACATTCTCTCGGATTAAAAGAAGATTGTATAATTTGGGAGGAAAAAGAACGTGGTGTAACCGACCTGATTAACAGCCGTCTTTGGGATGATGAAAAAAATTTATACGGTGATGCAAACAAATTCACAGGCGAAATTTCAGCCGTTTTAACCCCTGCGAATTTTATGCCGTTGTTTATCGGCATAGCATCAAAAAAGCAGGCGGCGCATATGGAGAATTTTGCGAAGAATAATTTTAAAGAAAAAATGCCCACGGTGTCCTTTGACAATCCTGAATATTCTACTGATTATTGGCGCGGCCCGACTTGGCTTAATGTTGCATATTTTGCGGCAAAGGGCCTGAAAAATTATGGATTTGAGGTTGCCGATAAAATAAAAGAAAACATTCTTAATATGTGTTATAACGAAAAAAGAGGAATATTTGAAAATTATAATTCCGAAACAGGGGAAGGCTTGTGCTGCGACCATTTCAGCTGGAGCTGTGTTTTTATAAGGGAATTCATATTGAATTGGTAAAGTGGTTTATATAAGACCGCGAAAGATGAAAGAAATGAAACCCGCCGCCCTAGAGGCGGGGGACATCTGCAATTAGGTTATAAAGTGAATGAACATTACACGTTGAACGCTAAATTGGTATAATATTATCCATGAGATATTGTTATCCTTTCTCAGATTTTTAGGGAGGTATAGATTTTAGTGGTAAAACTATTATACCATAAGGAGTTC
>CALXUL010000207.1 GCA_944391635.1 uncultured Clostridia bacterium
ATACAATGATAAACCGGCGGTAAATGTAACATTAACAGCAACATTAACATGTGGAACAGAGAAGAAAGAGCTGGAATTTTCGTTTACTGTACTGCCTGATGAAAAATTGCAGGATCCAAATCACATGAGCGATACGGAATTTTTCGGAGAATGGGATGGCAGCAATTGGACGGTAGAAGGAAAACTTGACTATTCAATGGAAGCCTTAAAACCTGTCGAAGAAGCGGTAAAGAACGGCGATTACAGCACTGCAAAAGAAGAATTGCTAAATGAGTTCCGTTCAAGAGAAAATAAACAAAGTGTTGATATATCCGAACGAAGTCCGCTTTGGGCAGCGATGGTAATTGATGAGATTTACCATCAGTCGGGGGATCAGTATCATCAAGGTGAGTTTATAGCTTCAGGCGGTGAATTCCAAAAATATGAGGTAACGGTAAAGACCGCAAATATTGCAAAAGGAAGTAATTCTTCCTACTGCATAATGGCAAGGTATAACGAAAATAGTGAGTTGGAAATAGCAACAAGCAGAAATGAAAATGCCAACTTGCGTCCATATTTGCAGCTTGTAGTAAACGGAAAAGAAACAAAAATTTACCCTTCGGCAGATGCCGGGATACGTGCCGGCGATTATATGGATCAGAATTACGGCGAAGATACAGTGATGAAAGTAAAGACATTCGGTGAATTTTTGGGTAATGATACCTATAAGGGAATGTTTAGGTTCAATTTTGCCGATCTTGGAGAAGATGATACAGTAGAGAGTGCAAAACTTGTGCTTTTTGCAAGGGTAACGCCGTCATATATTCCTGAAAAATCAATACTCGTATTACAGGAACCAACAAATCTTTGGGAAAATACCACCGCTACATGGAATAATTTCCCGGGATATGTATTTAACTATAATGGCATAGAAGGCGGAAACACATGGGATGCGATTCCGGGCTGTGACCAGGAATATACTTTCCAGGCACCGAGATTTTGGGCTTGGACGCCTGTTGCGCTTGAATACAGCATAACAGGTGATGAGAAGTATGCCTATAACGCGCTTAAAATATCGATGGACTTTATACATGATAAGGGCGGAAATATGAAATTTACCGACGGTGCATGGAATGGAATGACTATTCGCGGCGGCTATCCGCGAACGCTTGATGCAGCGATACGCCTGCAGCAGTGGAGTCTTGTGCTGGATACATTTGCCCAAAGCAGATATATGACACCTGAGGTGTTAACTGCAATGTTAAAGCATATATGGGATATAGGCTATGCGCTTACGCTTGCCGGCAATACTCACAGCCCTAACTGGCGGCAAACTGAAAATATGGCTTTGCTTCAGGGAGGTCTTGCATTTAGCGAATTTGTGGATTCAAAGTCGTGGATCGAGCATGCCTGCGGCGTTCTTGAACCTATGATATATAATAACCATTTTGATGATGGCTCATATCTGGAATCGACGCTCGGATATAATGAGAGTTCGCTTAAGACTTTTATGGAATATAAAAGACTGATGTATAAAAACGGCAGAGAGGTAAGCCCGGAATATGATGAAATGCTCAAAAAAGCAGCATACTATGCATGTATTATGAAGGGCATAAACGGTTCAAATATTCAGTACGGCGATGAACAGGGCGGATTAAAGACCGGCGCGGCTTATTCAGAAATGGTTCAGTGGTATGGTGATGATATACTCGCGTATATTGACTCGTTTGGCGCATCGGGAACACGTCCCGATTGGACCAGCTGGCATTTTGAAGATTCTCAGACTACTGCAATGCGTTCGAGCTGGAGCAAAAACGGTTTGGCTCTTTATACAAATGTCCGCGGCGGCGGTGACGGTCACGGACATGCTGATGATAACAGTGTAACAATAATAGGCTATGACAGAATTCTTATAAATGATGCGGGAGTTTTCACCTATACCGATACGGATCCGTTAAGAAAGTGGGGAAGATCGACTATTGCGCATAATACGGTAGAAATTAATAATACCTCCCAAAAGGTTAACTGGGCAACAAAAGATGAAGGCGGAACTTGGGGAAGCACACAGGATTGGACAACTAACAGTAAGTTTGACTTTTTAAGCCAGACAACACGCAGTTATGATGAACTGGGCTTTTCGCACAGAAGAAGCATAACCTTTGCAAAAAAAGGATTTTGGATAATTTCGGACCGTATTGAACCGAAGGATGGCAGCAAAGCTAATGATTACAAACAGGTGTGGCATATGATGCCGACTGCTGCAATCAGTTACGATATGGATAATGGACAGTTGAAGTCAAATTATGCCACCGGTGGTAATATAATAGTTGCATCAGCAGATAATGACGCATCGCTCATACGTGAGGATGGTTGGTATGATTATACATATGCTCAGGTTCAAGATGCCCCGTTTGGTTATTTTAAGAAAACGGGAAGTGTTGGAACCACAACCTTTGATACGGTTCTTTTGCCGTATATGGGTACCAACGCAAAAATAGAAACTGAACGTATAGATATGGGTGTTGACACGTCTGAAATTACAGCAATTAAGTTTACCTATACTGCAAATGGCGAAACGTATACAGCATATTACATGCTTGATTATACCGGAGAAAATAATGAAAAACAAATAGGTAAATATAAGACAGATGCCGCAATGACAGTTATAACAGAAGATACACGCGGAAATATTGTCGATGTATTTATGCAAAAAGGTAGCTATGTTAAAAAGGATAACACTGATATTGTTAAGCTTTCCAAACTTGTAGAAGATTTCTCATATACACACACGGGTATTGATATAGAAATAGTGTACAGCAACTCGGATTTGAAGAATTCGGATATAAAGGTTGCAGGTTTTTCAGCAGAAAACGTTTATGTAAATGAGCAGGAGAAAGCTTTTGAAGCATCAGGTTCAATGATAATTCCATCCGATTCACCGGCGACGGATGATGACGATGATGAGAGTATACATATTAAGCCTGACACATCTGTTGGAGGCGGCGGCTCCGGCGGGGGCGGCGGAGATGGAGCAATAATTGTTCCTGAAACTACACCGGCACCCGGAACGGGCAGCGAAACGGTAAGATTCAATGATATATCCGGTCACTGGGCAGAGAATATGATACTTGAACTTGCACAAAACGGTATAGCATATGGTGAGGACAATAACTTCTATCCTGACAGGACGATAACACGTGCAGAGGCAGTAGCCCTTATAAACCGTGCCGGAGGCATACAGGACAAAACGTATGCCGGAGGATTTGAAGATGTAAACGGTAATGAGTGGTATGCATCGCAAGTTGAGGCGGCACTTGATGCAGGCATAATAGCCGCAGATAGCCTGTTCCGACCAAAT
>CALXUL010000208.1 GCA_944391635.1 uncultured Clostridia bacterium
TTGTATTTCATGTTCCTGTCTCCTTCCATTGTTTTTTCTAAGATATCGGATGCATCCGGCCGGATCATCTTCCTGACTATTGCACCTCGTCCACGACTTCGCTCACAGGTATATGGTTTCCGGCTTCGCAGCTTTTCGGGCTGTTCGTTTGCCTTACCTTTATCTTGATTACATTATACACGGTATTGCGTGTATATTCAATTGACACAACCCACAAATATACACGCTTTAGGGTGCATTATGTTTGTATATATTGTACATTGCAAAACGTGTATATAAATGGTATGATTTATTTATAATAAATTGACTGTTAATTTATAATATTAACAGCTTAGAAAGGGGACACATGGGTAAAGTAGTATATGAAAAACTTATTGCCAAAATGGAACAGCAGGGCTTAACGACTTATAAAATACGAAAAGAAAAAATCATTTCAGAAAGCACCCTTCAAAACATCCGCGAAGGCAAGAGAATTACAACTGATTCTATTGCTGCCCTTTGCGGGGCACTTAATTGCCAACCCGGAGATATACTTGAATATATACCAGATAATAGTGATAAATAAGTATTATGGAACACTTTAAAAATATAAATAAACTAAACTCCGCAATGCGTGATCTCATAATCGCAATTAGAGACAACCAAAAAATTTCGTCACGGATTAATTCCGATAAATCTATGCGTTTTGCATTATATGAATGCTGTAAAAATAAATATTTATTAAACATTTCATATAACCAAACTGCCAACGGAGATTATTCTTTTCAAATAACTGATAATGTTCGCATAGGTGAAAAAGGCTATTTATTTTTGCAAAACACCTCAGCAAAACGGCGTGTTTTCAACTTTATCACTAAAAGTATATGGGGTATTTTACTAACTGTAATTGGATCAGTAATTACCGCCGTAATAATTTATTTTCTTGGGATTAATTAGCTAAGTTATTCACAAATAAAAGGAGCATGAACAATAATGCCAAACAATCCTTTTTCCAAGAACTATCTCGATATGTTTGTGACCACTTTACCCAAGTGTGAGCTGTGCAAAAGATATCACCTCAAAAACAGCCTCGAAGTCTGTGAGGCTTTTCCAGATGGAATTCCTGAAGATGTAAAATGGGAGCCTTGCGAAAAGGAATGTAATAACGACATTTTCTTTGAAGAAGCCGAAGAATAGTTCTCATGCAACTGTCAACACTCTCACCATGAAAGGATGTGTTACTATGCCATTACTGCAGCAGAACAAAGAGTATACCACTGATGATATTTATGCCCTGCCGGATGGACAGCGGGCGGAATTGATTGACGGCCAGATGTATATGATGGCACCGCCCACTCGGAAGCATCAGCAGATACTTGGCGCCCTCTATCGCAAGATTGCTGACTACATCGACAAGAAAAGCGGCTCCTGTGAGGTTGATATTGCCCCATTTGCCGTATTTCTCAACGCAGATGATAAAAACTATGTCGAGCCGGATATAAGCGTTATATGCGACACCGACAAGCTCACAGACAAAGGCTGCACAGGCGCACCAGACTGGATCATTGAGATTGTCTCCTCAGGCAGCAGGCGGATGGACTACTACACGAAACTATTCAAATACCGTACTGCAGGAGTTCGCGAATACTGGATTGTTGATCCAGAGAAAAACAGGATCACGGTTTACTCCTTTGAGTCCGATGATACCGCAGAATACACTTTTTTAGAGGCTGTCAAAGCCGGGATCTATGATGATCTGGAGATTGATTTCAGTTCAATAGATATCTAAGTAAAAAAGACTGCCGCTCCACGCTATCACCGGTGGGGCGGCTTTTTACAGCATTACATAGTCCAAGGCATAAGAAAACCAACCACCTATTGATGGTTGGCGAAAATTATTTTTTCTTGGATAGCGGTTTTAAAACTATAAATCTAATCAATATTACGAATACTGCTAAGCAAATACATACCGAAAGATTGACTAGTACAATATCCAAAAGATAATTCTTTATATTGGACTCTGTTATCTTAAGCACTATATCGGCATTAGTAATAATAAGCGCAATGATAGCGACAAACACTGACATTAATGAAATGATATCAATATATATTTTGTTAATATTTTGATTAGCATTATCAACCTGTTCCTTCACGTTTTCCATGCTTTCTTCAACTAGTATGACACGTTTTTTTATTTCTGAAGATATGTTATCATATTGCTCAGCCGTCATTCCTTCTTTGAGAATATAATATAAATTCCTGTTGGTCCCCACCCTTTCGACTGTATTTTCTTCCATTAAGTCTCGCAAAACACGAGCTACTGTTGACCTCTGGATCTGCAAATTTTCACTCAGTTCCACTTGCGTTGCTTTGTCGTTGTCTTTTAAATATTCGATAATCTTTTCTCTGGCACTTTTCATCACGCTACCTCTTTCAAAATTCTTATGCCACAATTCTATCACTACAACCATCAATATTCAATTATCAAGGTACTACATAACCCCCCTATTTTCTTTAGAAAAACAATTTTACCCCTGCACCCTACCATTTCCCCACGAACAAGATAAAAATTGAAAATCAGTCCATTTCAGCCCCTGCATTAGCACGGTTGACTTTGCTTAACAATTCCTTTTTAGGGGCGAAAAAAAGGGAAGATTATCACCATTTCAGCCCGTATCTCTCTGCAATCTCTTTTAGCACTTTCTCACGCTTCGCCCGGGCTTCCTTCGCGGCTTCCGCCTCAAACACTTTGCCCCACAGCTTCGCCATTTTCAGCATATCCCTTTTTCGTCTCCGCGCCTCTCCGCTTTTAATTCCGCCCTTTCTTCCCATTTCCCGTAGTTTCTCCGGGCTTCGCTCGCTGTTCGGTATCAGGTTTGACTTTGCCATATTTTCTCCGATCTGTTGCGACGTCGCAACGCTATTGTCTCTTCAAGAAGCACTCCGAAAACCGGTTGTAAAGCCTGCTGCC
>CALXUL010000209.1 GCA_944391635.1 uncultured Clostridia bacterium
CATCAATCATAACTTTAATATATCCGTCAAATAATGAATTAACCGCAAGAGAAGTCAAATACTGCAAACTGTCTAGCGTATCGCCTCTTTTTCCTATTACAATACCCATATCATCGCCGATAAGCTCAATATTTAATATATTTTCTTCAGTTTTTGCCTTAATTGTTATTTCTATGCCCATTTTTTCAAACAGCTCTGACAAGAACTTTTTTGCGGCAGCAGCAGGCGCATCAGAAACCTTTGCTCTTACGCAAGCCTCCTTTGCTCCAAGACCCAAAAAACCTTTATTTCCTTCATCTATAACTTCTATCTCCGCTTCTTCTTCCGTTACTCCGAGTTCCAAAAGCGCAAGCTGTTTTGCTTCACTTAGACTTTTTGCCGTTTTTTCTGTTTTTTCCAGGAACTTTAACAACGAAATCGTCTCCCTTCTTATCAAAATATACGTTAAGGATATACTGTGTAACTATCTGCATGAAACTTGACGCTATCCAATACAAGCCCATCGCTGACGGAAGTGTAAATGTAAACACGCCTGTCATAATCGGCATTACAAGATTCATAGTCTTATTCATACTATTAACGGTAGATGCATTATCCTGAGATGCTGATGTATTTGCTGTCCCGGTCATTTTCTGAGTCTGCCACATCGAATACCAGGTCATAAATACTGCTACAATCGGTATAATCAAAAGCAATATTGTCCCCCAGTTGGTAAAATCACCAGAAAATATAGCAGAAAGAGCACTTGATGGAACCTTTGAAATATCAAGCCCAAAAAAGCTGAAATTAAGCGTCCAATCAGCAAACCCACTTCCAGGCGAAACCTGTTCAAGATATCTGCACCAGGTAAGAAACGGAATCTGATATGATTTTGCAATTGCGTTTGCAAGTTCTGACGGAGCAAGGTTTTTAACCGCCTCAACTGCATGTGCCACAGCCGGGTCTGCCGCCATACGCGTCACAACATCGGCTACTCTCGAAATAACTTCTTCCGCCTTAAAATCAACCTGCAATAAATAACTAAGCGGCTTTTGTATAACCTGATAAAGACCTATCAATATAGGAAACTGTACAAGCAGGGGCAGACATCCGCCCATCATGCTTACATTATTTTCCTTATATACTTTCATCATTTCCGTCTGGAATTTTTCCTTGTCATTTGCATACTTTTTCTGAAGTTCTGCAATTATAGGCTGAACCTTCTGCTGTTTTTTCATGCCCTTCTGGGATTTTATCTGAAGCGGCAAGAGTATTAGCTTTACCACAATAGTAAATATTATAATTGACCATCCGTAATTCTGGACGATATTATATATAAGCTGAATAATAAAACCAAGCGGTTTAGTTATAAAAAACTCGAACATCGAACAATTCCTTTCAAATAATGGGATTTATTCAAGGGGGTCATATCCGCCCTTGTGAAACGAATGGCACTTTAAAAGTCTGCGCACCGCAAGGTATCCGCCTTTTAACACGCCGTATTTTTCAAACGCCTGATAGGCATATTCCGAACAAGTTGGTATAAATCTGCAACACGGCGTACCCTTAAGCGGCGACAAGTACCTCTGGTAAAACCTTACAAGAAACATGAATATTTTCTTCATTCCCGCTCATCCTTTAAAATTCCAAGCTTTGATGCCGCATACAGCAAGTCGCGTTCCACATCAAAGTAATTTTTATATTTGGCCCTGGTTCTTGCGGCAATCACGTAGTCAAAGCCTTCTTTAAATCGTTTTTCATTAAGCCGGTATGCTTCCTTCATAAGACGCCGTGCACGATTTCGCTCAACTGCTTTACCTATGCTTTTTGAACAAGTAAGCCCCAATCGATTCTTACCATATCGGTTCTTCCTGACAAATACAACGATATTTTTACATACCACGCTTTTTGCACGTGAATACATCTGCCTGAATACCCAGTTTTCTTTTATACTTTCTGTATGTTCCATATCAATATTATTTTCATTAAAATGTCAAAAAGGCAAGAAGCACAACTTCTCGCCTTAACATTACGCCGACAGCTTCCTTCTGCCTCTTGACCTTCTTCTTGCCAAGATTTTTCTTCCTGAGGCAGTACTCATTCTTTTTCTGAATCCATGTTCTTTTGACCTCTGGCGCTTTTTAGGCTGATAAGTTCTTTTCAACGCTTACACCTCCAATATTAACCATTCACTCTGATTTTGCGCATAAAAAATCAGACACCGCAATTATTATACACGTTTTTATATTGCTTGTCAACCCTTTTTTACATCTTTTTCTTTATTTAAAAAAACTTGATGAAATTGCAAAAATGCGGTACAATATTAATACAAAATACGTCAAATTTTACGAAAGGTATATATATTATGAAGCATAAAAGCAAACGAAAGGTCCACGCACTTGCAAAACGAAAAAATAAGCCGGTATTTATTACCGGCAGCCTATCTTGCAGCGCATATGCCAAAAATGGATTTGTTTCATCAGAAGATTTAAAATCTGATGTTCATATTTCAGCCAAGCTGCTAAACGGCGCTATACACGGCGATACTGTTTATGTTAAAATACTCCATTCGCCAAAGCGCTCAAGAAATCCAGAAGGCGAAATTATTAAAGTTATTTCCCGTGCAATAACTACACTTACAGCGGTTATTAAGTCAGATGAGGATATATTTCTTATCGCAAAAGCCGACAACCCACGTTTTTATCCAATTATCAAAATACCAAAACCACTCTCCTGCGGCGCAAAGCCCGGGGACAGAACCGTTATTGAACTTTCGGCTTTTAAAACAAACTTCACAGAAGGCTCTGTATTAAAAATTTTAGGTGATGCAGAATCTATAAAATCAAGAATTGACTCAATTATTTATTCACATTCCATCAAAACAGAATTTGACCCCGAAACACTATCGGAATCCGAAAGAATATCCGACGTCATAGCAGACAGCGAACTTACATCAAGGCTTGATCTAAGAAATGAAAAGGTATTTACAATTGACGGCGCAGATGCAAAAGACTTTGACGACGCTGTAAGTATACGTAAACTGCCCTCTGGAGGATACAAATTAGGAGTTCATATCGCGGATGTATCGCATTATGTCACAAAAGGCAGTCAAATAGATAAAGAAGCCCTTTGCCGCGGCACAAGCGTATATCTTCCTGACAGAGTTATACCTATGCTTCCGGAAAATCTTTCAAACAACATCTGCTCTCTTCTTCCTGGCAAAGACAGGCTCACACTCTCCTGCATTATGACGATACAGCCGGATGGAGAAATTTCCGGATACTCAATTAAAAAATCGGTTATTAATTCCTGTCACCGTATGACCTATGACGCTGTTGAAGCTATTTTAAACGGCGACACCCGTCTAAAAAAAGAGTACAAGGATATTCTCCTACAGCTGCGGCATATGAACGACCTTGCCGACATCCTATCTGCAAAACGAAAAAGACGCGGCAGTATTGAATTTGAGATTCCCGAAGCAGTTATTCTTATGGACAAAGACTATGAAATAAGCGGAATTTCTGCGCGCCAAAGGTTAAAATCACATAGGATAATAGAAGAATTTATGCTTGCCGCAAATGAAACTGTGGCACACCATGCGGCAAAACTATCCCTGCCGTTTGTATACAGGGTGCATACCGCACCCGAAAAAGAAAAGCTGTCTGAATTTGTAAAATTTCTGAGAACGTTGAGACTTAACCTCATATACGACCCTAAAAAAGGCGTTACACCATCTATATTCGCAGATTTTTTAACCTCGGTGTCTGCCTCACCATATGAAAGCATAATCTCACGCAGTATGCTAAGGGCAATGTCAAAGGCTGATTACCGGACATCCTGCGAAGGACATTTTGGGCTTGCCGCCGAATTCTACTGTCATTTTACATCGCCCATACGCCGTTATCCTGATTTAATGGTTCACCGTGTACTGACTGCAATGCTAAATTCCGGTGATACCTCGATTTATGAAAAGGATTGCAGCAGGGCGGCTCCTCTTTCGTCCGAACGTGAACGCGCAGCTGAGGAATGTGAGAGAGATGCCGATTCACTGCTTAAAACCGTTTACATCTCAAGCCATATAGGAGAGGAATTTGATGCACAAATTTCCTCACTTACAGAATACGGTATTTACGCTGAACTTGATAATACTATCGAGGGCATGATACGCCTTGATACAATTTTCTCAGATTACTTTACATTTTTACCCGAGCAGCTCATAACAAAAGGCAGACGTACAGGAAAAATATTCCGCATAGGTGACAGGGTAAAAGTTGTAGTAACCGGAGCTGATCTTGACATGCAGCGTATTGATTTTATGTTCAGCAAAGATTATTACCGACGTGAAAGAAAGGACAAAGGAAAAAAATATGGAAGAATTTGAAATGACCATACCCTGCCTTTTTGGGCTTGAGAGTTTTGTTACACGCGAGATAAAGGACCTTGGTCTCAAGCACTCCAAAACCGAAGACGGAAAGGTGAGTTTTTTAGGGGATTATGAAGATATGATACGCGCAAATCTCTGGATTCGTACAGGCGAGCGTGTGCTAATTAAATTGTCTGAATTTACTGCATACGATTTTGACACCTTTTATGATTATTCCAAAAACGCGCCATGGAAAAATTTTCTGCCATTTGACGCGCAAATTAAAATTACCGGTACGTGTGTAAAATCAAAGCTTTCAAGCTCTCCAAGATGCAGGGCGATTCTGAAAAAAGCAATTGCAGACTCACTTTGCCAAGGCACAACCCTATCCCATATTCCCGAGACAGGAAACCTGTACCATATACGTTTTACACTTTTAAAAGACAAAGTATCACTTTATATAGACACCTCCGGCGAATCGCTCCATAAGCGTGGATACCGCCGTATTTCAAATGCCGCGCCTCTTCGTGAAACCATTGCTGCAGCTATGGTTTCTCTCAGCAGATGGCATAGCGGACGAATTTTAGCCGACCCGTTTTGCGGCTCAGGTACAATCGCGATAGAAGCGGCTATGAAAGAGCTTAATATTGCCCCGGGAATTAACCGCAGTTTCGAGTTTGAAAATTTTGACTATATATCAAGTGATACCGTAAATCGTCTAAAAGAAGAAGCAAAAGCAAAAACCATTTTCAAGCCCTTAGAAATCTTAGCATCTGACATTAATCCTGAATATGTTGATATTGCCGCACAAAATGCACAGCTTGCCGGTGTTTCTGAGTATATTAAGCCTTACGTTGCAGATGCAGCCAGGTTTTCATCTGTCGAATCAAACGGAGTAATAATCTGCAACCCTCCCTACGGCGAGCGTATGTCAACACTAAATGAATGCCGGAAACTTTATTCTGCTCTCGGGAAAACATATCAAAACCTTAACGGCTGGTCATGCTTTATTATTACATCAGATGAGGATTTTGAAAAATACTTTGCTAAACGTTCGGACAAGGAGAGAAAAATTTACAACGGCATGATTAAATGCCGTATATATCAGTATTACCGGAAATAAGCATATATTTTGCATCCAAAATTTAGCCAATTAATCTAAGTTTTTAATCTCTAAAATTATGCAATTTTTCTAATATTTTAAAATTTTTGGAAAAACGTCAAAAAAGTAACATAATCCTCTTGTATATTTTTGTATTTTGAGTTAAAATATAATTTGAAAGTGCAGAAAATGTTTTGCGCTAAATAAATACAATGGAGGAATATTAAAATGGCAGTTAAAGTTGCGATTAACGGTTTCGGAAGAATCGGACGTCTTGCATTCAGACAGATGTTCGGCGCTGAAGGGTATGAGGTTGTTGCTATAAACGACCTGACAAAGCCTTCTATGCTTGCTGACCTTCTTAAGTATGACACCGCTCAAGGCGGATACTGCGGCAAAATCGGCGAACAGCTTCACACTGTTTCTGCAGACGACGATGCTAACACTATTACCGTAGACGGCAAAACTCTTACAATTTATAAAGAAGCGGATGCTTCAAAGCTCCCCTGGGGCGAAATCGGCGTTGATGTTGTATTGGAGTGCACAGGCTTCTATACATCAAAAGAAAAGTCAATGGCTCACATTAATGCAGGCGCAAAGAAGGTTGTTATTTCAGCTCCTGCTGGCAATGACCTTAAGACAATCGTATTCTCAGTAAACGAAAAGACTCTTACAAAGGATGACCAGATTATATCTGCTGCTTCTTGTACAACTAACTGTCTTGCTCCTATGGCAGACACCCTTAACAAGTACGCACCAATTCAGTCAGGTATTATGTCAACCATCCACGCATATACCGGCGACCAGATGATTCTTGACGGTCCCCACAGAAAGGGCGATATGAGAAGAGCAAGAGCTGGCGCTGCTAACATTGTTCCGAACTCAACAGGCGCTGCTAAGGCTATTGGACTTGTTATTCCGGAGCTTAACGGTAAGCTCATCGGTTCTGCTCAAAGAGTTCCCGTTCCGACCGGTTCTACAACAATCCTTACAGCAGTTGTAAAGGGCGACAACGTTACTGTTGACGGCATCAACGCTGCTATGAAGGCTGCTGCTTCTGAATCTTTCGGTTACAACACTGATCCTATCGTTTCTTCTGATATTATTGGTATGAGATATGGTTCATTGTTCGATGCTACACAGACTATGGTTTGTGAAATCGGAAATGGTCTTTACGAAGTTCAGGTTGTATCTTGGTATGATAATGAAAATTCATATACCAGCCAGATGGTAAGAACAATTAAATATTTTGCTGAACTTTAATCTGATTCAATAAGATATTTTTGACGGCTGTCCCTTTATACAGGGGCAGCAGTTTTTTTATCTCTGCTAAAAAACACACCGCCAATATATGCACATAATACAAAAAATAAAAAAAGACTATACAAAGCTGAATTTTTTTGTTATAATATTTTATGGATTATTAACAAGAGGGAAGATAAAGTATGAAAATTGGTGGTATAATTGCTGAATACAACCCATTTCATAATGGTCACGAATTTCAGCTATCACAGGTTCGTAAGACTTCAGATGCTGTGGTTGCAGTCATGAGCGGAAGCGTTGTTCAGCGCGGCAGCATAGCTGCTTTTGATAAATTCACACGTGCAAGAGCTGCAGTTTTGGGCGGAGTGGATTTAATAATCGAATTGCCGTGCGCATATACTCTTGCTCCCGCCGAACTTTTTGCACAAGGCGCAATAAACCTTTTAGACGCTTGCGGCGTAGTCGATACGCTATATTTCGGCAGTGAATGCGGTGATACACAATCACTTACGCGCGCAGCGCAGATAATGATGGATGAAACACCGGAAATCTCAATGCGCATAAGAGAAAACCTTAAAGCAGGTATGGGCTACCGTGCGGCACAGCTCGCAGCATATGTAGGTACAATCCCGGCAGAACTTTTGAACCTGCGAAATAACATCTTAGGCATTGAGTATATCAAGGCTATTATTAATCTAAAATCTAAAATAAAACCCTGTGCACTCCTTCGAAAATATGCAAATCACAACGATACCTCCCCTTCAAATGGTTTTGCTTCAGCAAATGCTCTGCGTGATATGCTTGATGAACACGCTGACATTTCAGAATATGTACCCAAATCAACGCAATATATATATAATGCAGCTTCAATATATGACAGAAAGATTCTTGATGCTGTAATCATGTACCTGCTGCGTATTAGGGGCATGAAAGTCTTTGACAGCGTGTTTGACGCACCGCCTGAGCTTGTTGTGCGTATTCTTCACTCACTGCCCGAGGCTGTTTCTCTTGATGATATTTTGAATTTCACACGTACAAAACAATTCAGTAACGCCCGTATCCGCCGCGCTATTTTGTCCGCTCTTTTGGAGATAAACGGTGAGCTTGTAAATATGCCGCCCCAATATATCAGAGTTCTTGGCCTAAATGACACAGGTCGGCAGATACTTAATAAAATTCAGTCCAAAACAAAGCTGCCTATTATTATAAAAGCTGCTGATTTTCGTGAAAATTCGCCTATGTTCGCAGCAGAAATCCGCGCAACCGAACTTTCATCAATCTGCCGTGGATTCAGCCGTGGGCAGGACTTTACCAATAGCCCGACTTACATTCAGGGCACATACGATACTATTGCTGCAAGCGGTACAAAGGCTTTTCAAAACATCAAAAAGCATCCAAATAAAAAATCCCGTCACAAACAAAGCAATATCCGCGGAAAAACACCGGCAGTTTAATTTCGACTAAATACGGACAAACAAATTGTCATAATTCACATCCCATATGCCTATTATTCATTAAGGAGGTAATAGTCATATGGGATTTTTATTGGCAATATTTGAAAAACTATTTTTTTTCATAGGCTATATCGGCGGCGGCTCTTTTCCAAAACCGCTTTCTAAAGCTGATGAAAAAAGGTATACCGAACTTCTTAAACTCGGAGATGAAAATGCACGCAATATACTAATAGAACATAACCTGCGGCTCGTTGCACACATAGCAAAAAAATACGGCAGTAAAAACGATTTTGATGATCTGGTATCAATTGGCACCATTGGTCTTATAAAAGGGATTAATACCTTTGATTCAGAAAAAAATCCCCGTCTTACAGCATATATTGCAAGATGTATTGAAAATGAAATCTTAATGACTCTTCGCCAGTCAAAGCGTCTTGCAGCAGAAATTTCTCTTGATGAGACTATCGGATGTGATAATGAAGGAAACAATATGACACTTTCTGACACCCTTGCGGTTGAAGGCGCAGATGTTGAGGATGAAGTATCGTATAAACTTGACTCGGTTCTTCTACGTTCTGCAATAAACACCGAACTCACCCCCAGCGAACAGCAGATTATCAAGTGGCGCTACGGCTTTTCCAATCAAAACAGGAAAACTCAGCAGGAAGTTTCGGAAATTTTAGGTATCAGCCGCTCCTATGTATCGCGCATCGAAAAACGAGCAATCAGTAAACTAAAGAAACGATTTGAAAAATAATTTAGCATAAAAAGACACTAAAGTTATTTCTATAAAAAAAACCGGAAGTATCCGGTTTTTTCTTGCTTAAATCTACTTACTTTCAAGCTCAGTTATTTTATCTACTCTTCTCTGATGACGTCCTCCCAAAAACTCCGTATTAAGAAAGGTATCAACAATCATAAACGCCAATTCTCTTCCTATGACTCTTCCGCCCATGCATAAAATATTTGCGTTATTATGTTCCCTTGACATTTTTGCCGAATAAACATCCCCACAGAGCGCAGCACGGATTGACGGAATCTTGTTTGCCGCAATCGAAATGCCTATACCTGTACCGCATATTAGTATACCTTTTGAATTGGAGGTTGTTTTCACTTCTTCTGCAACTTGCTTTGCAATATCAGGATAGTCACAGCTTTCTTCCGTATATGTTCCGCAGTCCTTAACCTCCACACCCTGTTCTTCAAGATATTTTACAACATGATTTTTCAGCTCAAAACCGCCGTGATCACTGCCAATTATAACCATTCTATTCATTCCCTTTCATTCTTTTTTCATATTCACGTTCTGCCTGTGATTTTCTTAAATAAACCGGCGCGAGAACTTGATAATGTATTAATTCCTTTTCCTTTGCCAAAACAGCCGCTGAACCTGCCATTTGTGCATTGAGATGCGCTGGAGCTGCAATCGCCATACCTCCAAGTTTCTTTACAATACCATTTTTATATACCGGCAAACCATCACCCAAAAAAACTGTCTTTTTCCCTATTTTAAGTATATCCTCGCAGCATTCGTCCACCGAAACAGCCCTCGGCTCTATCACCGTCACAAGCTTATTATCCTCAAAACGGTAAATAGCATTATACACTTCACCTCGCCTTGCATCCATTATCGGCGCTATTAAATACTCTGTAAACATAATATTATATGTCATCGCCTCAAGCGTAGATATCGCCGCACAAGGCTTATTTACTGCGTGTGCAAGCGCTTTTACAGCTGATACGCCTATCCTAAGCCCCGTAAAAGACCCCGGTCCGTTTACCGCAGCAAATACGTCTATATCCTCTGCTTTAAGTTCACTTTCGGCAAGTGCTGACGCTATCATCGGCATAATAGTCTGTGAATGTGTCAATTTATTGTTGAGGATACGCTCAGAAATAAGTTTCTCCCCGTCAACAATTGCACAGCTTGCTACTGATGACGACGTATCTACAGCAAGAATACGCATAATATATCCTCCTAATTTCTTTTTAAAACATTGATCCTGCGATAGTCTTCATTTTTTGTATAATCTTTTGTAATTGTTATTTCCAATCTTTTTTCCGGCAGAATATCCGCAATCTGTACCGACCATTCAATTATACATATACCTTCAGCTAGACAATCCTCAAAACCTATTTCATACATTTCGCCGCTATCCTCTATTCGATATGCGTCAATATGATAAATCGGACATATACCAGAATAGGTATTAATTATGGTATATGTCGGGCTGTATACATTTTCTGTGACACCAAGCGCTTTACACAGCCCTTTCGCAAAAGCTGTCTTCCCTGCTCCAAGCTCTCCATCAAGGCATACAACGTCCCCCGGCAAAAGCTCTTTGGCTATTTTTTCCGCAATTTCATATGTGTCCTGAAGCGACACAGATATATATTCCATTAGAATAACCCCGTAATCTTAAAATCCTCATCCATATCTATTTTCTCTGCGGCAGGTCGTTTAGGAAGCCCCGGCATGACCATAATATCGCCCGTTTCGGCAACCACAAATCCCGCTCCGTTTGAAACTCTGACTTGTGAAACCGTAACATCAAACCCGCTCGGTCTTCCTAAAAGAGTTGGATCATCCGAAAGCGAATACTGTGTTTTTGCAATACATACCGGCATCTTATCAAGCCCGAGTTCTTCAATCCTTGTAATCTGTTTCTCTGCTTTTTTTGTATATATTACGCCTTTGCCGCCGTAAATTTTACACACAACTGCATTAATTTTTTCTTTTATAGGCATTTTTTCATCATATACAAATGAGAACTTTTCCTTTTTCAAATCACAAAGTTCTATAACCTTCTTAGCCAGTTCCACTCCACCCTCTGAGCCTTTTGCGAATACTTCTGACAATGATACTTCTACCCCATACTCCCCGCAAATATTCTTTAAGGTTTCAAGCTCTTTGTCTGTATCGGATTCAAATCTATTAAGTGCAACTACAACAGGTACTCCGAACCCTTGCATATTTTCAATATGCTTTTTAAGATTTTCCGCACCCTTAATAAGCGCATCAACATTTTCCTTTTTCAATTCATCAAGCCTTACGCCACCATTATATTTAAGTGCTCTTACCGTTGCAACAATAACTACCGCATCAGGCACAATCCCTGCCATACGGCACTTAATATCCATAAACTTTTCCGCACCAAGGTCTGCGCCAAATCCAGCTTCAGTAACAGTATAATCAGCCAGCTTCATTGCAAGGCGTGTAGCAATTACACTATTAC
>CALXUL010000210.1 GCA_944391635.1 uncultured Clostridia bacterium
GACACATTGATTAAAGTTATACGTATTGCCGACGGCAATATAGAGATAACTTGGAACATTTAAGGCGTATTTATATAACGCCGTTTTTTAAGATATTTTTACTTGTATCATTCTGTTTCGGTGAAGCTTTAAACAAACTTCAATCGAATCTAACAAAAAAGCCAGTAAAAGGCATTGGAATTAAGCAGTAAACTTTTTAATATATAGAATTATTAAAGTTTTTACTTATAAATTTTTCAAAAAACAAATGAACTGCCCCAAATTGTGCGGACAGTAAAAAAAGTCCCCCAAAGGGTAAAATATTAAATTTAAGCAACAAACTGATTTCGTTTTTTAAACGGAGTCAGTTTTGTTTTTAATTGTAATCTTTGATTGTTATAGAAGCAGATGTACTTATCTATGAGGAGGCTGGTTTCCTCATAGATGAATACATATATTTTTACAACCATGAAAGAATACAGCAAAAAACAAACCTGACTCCCCAAGAAATAAGGTCAGTATATTCTTTAAATTTTAATTTTCCTACCATAAGATACTATTTTGCGCTGTCTGCATAAACTGAACCAGTTCACATAATGGGGTACTTTTTTTCTATTGTCCGTTTTTTACGGACTTGCTCAGTAAATAGGATGCGGTTTTGTTTATATATTTTTTATTACAAAATAACTGTTAACAAAAAATTATAACAAAGTATAGCGTAATATAAAAATATGTGCTATAATATTCCACAAATACAATTTATACTAATTAAAATTTGCTGGGAGGATTTTCATGGCTATTGATAAAGTAAAAGAGTATTTTAAACACTATGGTATTGAAAACCGAATACAGGAATTTGATGTATCCAGTGCAACGGTTGAACTTGCAGCCCAGGCGCTCCACTGCGAACCTTGTAGGATTGCAAAATCGCTTTCTTTTACAGTAAACGGCGAACCTATAATAATTGTAACAGCAGGTGATGTAAAAATTGATAATTCAAAGTACAAAGCACAATTTAATACTAAAGCAAAAATGCTCTCACCAGAAGAAACCGAAAGACTGATTGGACATGCTGTAGGGGGTGTATGTCCTTTCGCCGTAAATAATAATGTGACAATTTATCTTGACGAATCTCTAAAACGATTCAGCACAGTATTTCCTGCATGTGGCAGCAGCAACAGCGCAATAGAGCTATCAATAGAAGAACTTGAAAAATACTCATTATTCCCCTCTTGGATTGATGTATGTAAAATGAAAACCGTATAAGTTTCTCGCTTTATAAAAAAACCATTGCGCAGATTGCGCAATGGTTTTTTAACTATTTTATTAATATTCCCTGATTACTTAATTTCAGTACCATCAGCATGAAATAAAGGAAGCGGAGCAAGATAGATTATATCGTCACGTTTGACTGCGTCACCTTCGGCAAGCACCGACATTCGTGCAACTATATTTCCGCCGACACTATGTATAAGCGTTTCCAACGCTGCTAAAGACTCACCTGTACTGATAACGTCATCTACTACCAATACACGTTTACCCTTCATTGCATTTGCTTCTTCTTCTCCTATACAAAGCCTCTGTTGATGGGCTGTCGTTATTGAGTCTACTGTTGTACTGATGACATTTTTCATATATAGCTTAGGCTCCTTGCGTGCTACTATATAGTAATTATTTCCCGACTGCCTCGCCATTTCGTACAAAAGCGGTATTCCTTTAGATTCCGCCGTTATCAATACATCAAACTCAGGCGCTTTTTTTAAAAGCTCTCTGGCACAGTTTTGTGTAATTTCCACATCACCGAACATTATAAATGCCGCAATATACAAATCATCCGAAACCTTACAAAGCGGAAGACTACGTTCAACTCCTGCAATCTCCATACGATAATCCATTTTTTGTTGCTTCCTTTCTTAGCCAATAGCGAGCGTAATCATACGCAATACAAATAACCCAAATGATACCCACATAATCGGGTGAACTTCCTTTACTTTTCCGGTAAATACCTTCAAAAGAACCCATGTTATAATTCCATACATAATACCATTTGCTATGGAATAGGTAAACGGCATCATAAATATAGCTACAAAGCCGCCGATAACGTCTGCAATATCACCTTCAAATGACATCTTCTTAACCGAGCTCATCATCAAAAGTCCTACAAACACCAATGCGGGAGTTGTAGCAAAGCCCGGAATAGCAAGGAATATAGGTGACAGGAAGAGTGCAATTGCAAACAATACTGCTGTCGTTACAGCTGTCAAACCTGTACGTCCGCCCTGTGCAACGCCGGCACTGCTTTCAACATAGCTTGTTACTGTAGATGTACCAAGGCATGCTCCAACAACAGTTCCGACTGCGTCTGCTAAAAGCGCGCAGCCGGCTTTCGGCAGGTTACCGTCTTTGTCAAGAAGATTACCCTTATCTGCAACTCCGATTAGTGTTCCAACAGTATCGAACAAATCAACAAACAAGAATGAGAATACAATTACCGCAAACTCAAGAACATGGTTTGTCACATAGCTAAAATCAAAACTGAAAAAGTTTGGTGCAGCTGGAATGAAGCTGAAATCCTTAAAGCTCGGGAATAATGAATATGCTTCTTTTTCCACATCAACAACATACCATCCGCAAAGTTCTGCAATCATACCAAGAACCCATGTAGCAAGTATTCCCCAAAGGATTGCACCTGGAACCTTATAATGATGCATTATACCTATAAGTATAAGTCCAACCACTGACAAAATAAATTCCGGTGATGTAACATTTCCGATTGTAACAAGAGTAGACGCTTCTCCAACTGCTACACCCGCTCCCTGCAAACCAACAAATGTTATAAACAAACCGATACCTGCCGTAATTCCAAGTTTCAAATTCGCAGGAACCTTGTTTACCAAAGTTTCTCTAAATTTAAACAAAGACAAAATGATAAAAATAATACCTTCAACCAATACCGCAGTCAATGCAATCTGCCATGGATTAGTTACTCCAGCCTCTGCCATAGGCAAACAAACCGAATATGCAAAATAAGCGTTAAGTCCCATACCCGAAGCAAGCGCTACCGGATAATTTGCAAAAAACGCCATACAAAGGGTTGCAAGTACCGCTGATACTGCTGTTGCTGTGAATACGGCATCCTTCGCCATACCTGCTGCCGAAAGAATCGACGGGTTTACCGCCAGTATGTATACCATCGCCAAAAACGTGGTAATACCAGCAATAATCTCTGTTTTTACGTCTGTTCCGTGTTCCTTTAGTTTAAATAATTTTTCCAAGACCTACACTCCTTACTATTTTATTTCATATACATTTTACAATGAATTATGACTTTTTTCAAGATTTTTATAAAAATTTCAACATTTCATCATTTTTTACAATACATCCACACAAATTTTATGAAATGTACATATTGATTTTTTTTCATTCTATTTGCTTTTTAAAAAATCAATTATTTCCATGGCATCCATTTTTATCCTCGCTACAATTATGCCCGCAGTGATGTCCGCCCTCCGTGCCATGCCCGCTGCAAGTTGCTTCTATGCTATATTGAAGTGTTCCGTCAAGATATTCCTTTACAGCTTTATCGGCATCACCCGAAACTCCGCCGTATACTGCAATTCCTGCCTGAGCAAGAGCCATCTTTGCTCCTCCGCCCATTCCGCCGCAGATAAGCACCTCTACCCCATTTTCTTTCAGAAAACCTGCTAATGCGCCATGCCCTGAGCCTAATGTGCTTTTAATTTCTTCCTTTTCTATCATTTTTCCGTTTACTTCATACATTTTAAAATAAGGCGTATGCCCAAAATGCCCAAATACCTCGCCGTTCTCATATGTAACCGCTATTTTCATTACCATTTCTACTCCTTTTTTTGAATTACGGCAATATTGCCCGTTACATTATAGCACTTTCTTTGTTTTGAGTCAATAAATCTCAAGCTGTCCAAAATAGCAAGTTTGACTTTATCTGAACATTATTATATAATGAAACTACTACTTTTTATTAAGGAGTCATTCAAAAATGAAAAAACCGAAAATACAAATCACTCTTATTGACAAAAAAGGTGCTTGTCGCTGCCGGCGCGGGCATCGCATTGGAGACAGTTTTGATTTCGATACCGAACGCGGGCTTCTCTGCCCTATGGCAATGCATTCGGGATTTCCTTATATTGATATTCTCCGCTATGGAGGAAACATTCCTCCTTCTTCCGACGGCAAAATCAAATTCTGCTGTCCTGATCCAGACGTTATTAACGTATTTGAGCTTACGTTATCAAATTAATTTATAATTTATAAAATTCTTTTAAAATTGTTTATAAATTATTTATAAATACATTATATAATCTTTATAGACACAGGCTATAATGAAATTATGAAAGAGCTTTCATAATACATTTTCAGAAAGGATTGATAAAAATGACAATGAAAAAGAAAAAATTAGCATCTGTCATTTCACTTGCGGTAGGTGTGTGCTTATTTAGCGGTGCTGCCTTTGCAAGCTATAATACCTCAAACGGGTATTCAGTTTTAAAAAAATCTTTAATTAACACACTTAAAGCAACCAATTATACGCTAACCTCACAGTTCAGCTTGAGTCTTAATGATACGGAGTTGGTATACTCCTCCATGGATGAAAAATACACCGATGAAAACGGCGGTATAATGATGCAGAAGTATTCGGAGCGTTCTTATGAATATAATGACGGAGCGGAATATGGTTATACAAATTATCAAAACCGTCAGATGTCAATGCAGATTGACAGCGATGGAGGAGCTTTCATTTATGACGGCGTATCCCTCTACAACAACGATTATTTTTCCAGAACACTAAATGGCGGAATAGATATGGAGGATAAAACAGCCCAGAAAACCATACGGTTTATTGAACTTTTAGCCGACTCGCTGATTGGTGATATCAAGAATAATTTCGTTTATGTTTCTGGTGATGATACATCCGACACATATGAGCTGAAACTTTCAACCGTTCAAATACCTGAACTTTTTAACGCAGGTATATCAGCTATGTTCTCTACAATAAATGACAGTTATGAAAACACTACATCAAGCTATGATAATCCTTTCCTCTGTCTTGGAACCGAACCTGTAATTGACAGTGTACAATGCACCTTTACAGTTGACAAAGAGGGCAAAATAACCAACGGTGTATTTTCTGCTTCTCTTGCCGGGACAAACGATGACGGGAAATTGCACAAAGCTACTGCAGAATGTAAAATAAACATTTCTGATTATGGAAACACTACTGTTGAAATACCAGATATCAGTTCTCTTAATGTTGTTTACCGGGAAAGCGAAGACCCTGATATTAAATTTTACGATACCGAAGAAGGCGTTGCCATCTCAGGGACAGGCGAAACCTATGATATACAAGTCAACGAAAATGGTGAAGTGAATTTGGAGCCGGAAAAAGCAGAAGTAACTAATTAATGGGAAGGACTATATTTATATGAACAGCGTGATCGAGATAAAAGATCTTACAAAACTATACAAAAACGGACGCGGGATAAAAAATGTAAGTTTTAGCGTGAATAAAGGCGACATAGTTGGTTTGCTCGGTCCAAATGGTTCAGGAAAAACCACTGTAATGAAAGCAATACTTGGATTAAACCGCCCAAGTGCCGGTATTATCCGGCTATTCGGCAAAGATGCCGATGAGCATTTTGAAGAAGTAATGCGTAAGGTGGGGGCTTTAGTTGAAGCCCCCGCCCTATACAAAGATCTTTCGGCGGAGGCAAATTTGAAAATTGCTGCTCGTCTTTATGACGGAGTTGATAACGAACGTATTATAAATGTTCTGGAACTAGTACATCTTTCGCAATATAAAAACGATAAAGCAGGTAAATTTTCATTGGGTATGAAACAAAGGCTCGGGCTTGCTTTAGCGCTTTTAGCCAAGCCCCAGCTTCTAATATTAGATGAACCAGTAAATGGGCTTGATATAGAAGGTGTTGTTGAAATACGCGAAATTATCCTGAAACTTTCAAGCCTATACGGCACAACATTTCTCATCTCCAGCCATTTAGCTTCCGAAATAGAAAAAACCTGTTCCAAAGTTGCAGTTATGCACGAAGGCGAACTCATCAGCTTTGACACTACAGAAGACGCCCTGCGGCTTAATCCGTCTATGGAGGAATATTTTCTTTCGGTAGTAAGAAATAAGAGAGGGGAACTGCTGCTATGACAACAACCGTAAATAATATTAAAAGTGAGTTTTTTAAGCTTATTTCTAAAAAGAAATACATAGTCCTGTTAGTTCTCTCGGCGGCTGTATGCTTTTTACGTTTTGGCGGCAGCGTGCTCGTCGAACGCGTTTCAGGAGGCGTTATTAACATCAAAAGCAATATGATGCTTGAGTTATTGCCGCTTCTTGCTGAAATAATAGTACCGCTCGTATTATTTATGTCGGTTACCGACCTTTTTGCATCTGAAATCCAGGACGATAGTCTGAAAGCTATTCTTATCCGTCCTATTTCGCGATTTAAGGTTATGACCTCTAAAATCTTTGCGGCATTTTTAATGGGTATACTTTATTTCGGTGTTATATTTATTGTATGTGCTTTTATCCAGATACTATCGGGCAACAGCTTTTTACCTGTGCTTTTGCCCAGCGCCTTGGCATATCTAATAGACCTTATACCTTTATTCGGTATAGTGCTGATGGGAACTTTAATAAATATGCTTGTATCAAGCCCAACACTTGCAATGCTCTTAAGTATCGGCATATACGCACTTATGAAGTACGCCAATATCTTTATTGCGCCTTTCGGACAAACACTATTCACCGCATATCTCGGCTGGCACAAACTATGGATTGGCACTATTCTCCCCATACATGCACTAATCTCTAATATTTTGGTTGTTTTTGCAACTATATTGATTTTTTACGCACTTTCGTATATACTTTTTGATAGAAAAGAGTTTTAAAGGGTGCTTTATATATGAAAATAAAAAAACGTTTTACTCTATACAATATCATTATGCTGATGACGCCTATTATTTTAATAGGCGTTGTTTCAGTTGGTTTTCTTTTAATCTTTATTATGAAATATCCGGTTGAGGAGCTTCTGGTCAAACGAACCGCTTTAATAAACCCCAGGATTTTTGCAGAAGCAGTAGGCTTATTTTTCCAAAATAACCCCGGCGCCATCAGAATTGTTTTTATTTGGTTTGCCATCAGCGCAGGAATACTTATCTTTTCTACAACTATCATTACAATGATTATGTCACGCAGCATAAAAAAACCAATTGATAATCTCCACCGTGCAGCCGAATATATCCGCCGTGGAAATCTTGACTTTGAAGTGCTCGGAAGTGACTATGATGAAATTAATGCCCTATGCAGTGAATTTGATAATATGCGGCGTGATTTAAAATATGCGCGCCAGCTTGAACATAGTTTAAAAAGCGAACGCAGTATGCTGCTTGCAAATCTTTCACATGACCTTAAAACCCCTATTACTTCTATAAAAGGATATATAGAAGGCATACGTGACGGAGTTGCAGATTCTCCAGAAAAAGTATCACGATATCTTGACGTCATTTACCAAAAAGCTGATACGATAGAAAATATGGTAAACAATCTATCTTCCTATTCCCGTCTTGAACTTAACCGCGAAGAGTTTAAATTTCAAACCGGAGAACTTGGAAAATTTCTATTGGCATTCTGCAAAAAGCTTGAGACGGAATTTATTGACAAAGATATTAACCTTGAATATGAATTTAAAGACAATGAAATTCCTGTAAGAATAGACATAGATAAAATGAGCCGTGTTTTTTCCAACTTAGTTGACAACGCTGTTAAATACAAAAAAGAAGGGTGTCTAAAACTCATAATTCGTACATATCCTGCTGACGGAGGCGTATATGCCGAGGTTTCGGATAACGGTATTGGTATTTCCCCTGATGAAATCTCAAAAGTTTTTAACAGTTTCTACCGCATAGATGAATCCCGAAGCATCAAAGGCAGCGGGCTTGGACTTGGTATAGTAAAACAAATTATTGAAAAACATGGCGGCAAAATATGGCTTCAAAGCGATGGTAAAAAATCAGGTACTACCGCAGTAATTTTCCTGCCGGCAGCATATTAAATTGGAGGACACAACAAAATGAAAAATATACTGATTATTGAAGATGACAAAAGTATCGCCGAATTAGAGCGTGATTATCTTGAGGTAAACGGTTTCTCCTGTGAGCTTGCAAGCCGCGGTACCACTGGACTTGAGCTTGCTATGAGCAAGGAATTTGATCTTATAATAATTGATATAATGCTGCCGGGTATGGACGGTTTTGAGGTGATTTCAAAGCTAAGGCAGAAAAAACAAACACCTGTCATATTCCTTTCCGCAAAATCAGATGATATAAGTAAAATTAAAGGTCTGGGGCTTGGTGCAGATGATTATATGACTAAACCATTTTCGCCTAACGAACTTGTAGCAAGAGTAAAGGCTCATATCAGCCGCCATGAAATTTTAAAGAATGGAAGCAGCGACACTCTTAGTATCGGTAATCTTGTAATAGATAACGCCGCACATAGTGTATTAGTTGATGATAAGCCGGTATCCCTCACTGCAAAAGAATATGATTTGCTTCTTTTTCTTGCGCAAAATCCAAACCGTACTTTTTCAAAAGAACAGCTTTTTGACCGAGTATGGGGGTTGGATGCACTGGGTGATATTTCCACCGTTGCGGTACATATCCAGAGAATCAGGGACAAGATTAATACCGGCTCAGAAAAACATATCCAAACTATTTGGGGTGTAGGCTACCGTTTTAACTGATATATTTTGCTTTTTTTGACTCTGCGGCATGCATTCCTTTACAAGATAATTTGCAAAAACTACTCATAAATGCTAAATTAATATTTGCTTTTAGGAAAATATTATGATAGAATATATTTTATTGTAATATATAAAAATCTACGAGGTGATAAATGTGCAATTTTCTACTTCTAACTACAACTTTACTGCGCCGGACAACTACGATATTTCCTTTACGGTGCTGGATGAAAAAACCGATTATTTAAAACTCAAAATACATATTGATTTTAAAGGAAAAATCGTACCGGAAGAAACTGCAATACGCTGGGAATTCCCTTGCACGGATGTTTTCTCACAATGGAGTCCGTCAGGCTGGTCGCAGCACTGCCTGCATCCTGACTGGGATCCTATACGCGTAAAATCGCGTTCAGCATCATACGTTCCTATTATATGTCATATGAGCATAAGCGGTGAAAATCGCAGTACGGTTTATTCAAGCGATGTTAAAACTCCTATGGAAATTGTATCGGGTATATACGAAGAAACCGCAAATATTAATTACCGTCTGCTTCTTTTTACTCAGCCGATAAGTGCGGTCAGCGAATATGAGACCGAACTTGTGATTGATAACCGCAGGATAGCATATGAGGATGCAATTCGAGACGCTGTAAAATTCTGGCACTATCATGGCTATAATAACGCACCGGTTCCTGAATATGCACGGCTTCCTATGTATTCGACCTGGTATTCATGGCATCAGCAGCTTGACACCGACACCCTTCTTGCAGAATTAAAAGAGGGTAAAAAGTACGGTATGGAATCTGTTATCATTGATGACGGCTGGCAGACTCTCGACAACAGCCGCGGCTATCAATTCTGTGGCGACTGGGAGCCTACACGTATATCCGATATGCGTGGTTTTGTCGATGCTGTTCATAGCATAGGCATGAAATATATGATGTGGTTCAGCGTTCCATATATGGGAATATATTCTGAAAAATATAAGGAATTTAAAGATATGCTCTTAAACGGTCCGGATGAACAAGTCGGAGTCCTTGACCCGCGTTTTCCGGAAGTTAGAAACTATCTTATTTCCATTTATGAACGCGCGGTTACCGAGTGGAATGTTGATGGATTAAAGCTTGATTTTATAGACTCATTTGCTCTTTCTGAGTATAGCAAAAAACCTTGTCCCGAAATGGATTATGAATCTCTTGAAGATGGTGTATGCGCACTGCTTAATGAAGCAAAAACTCGTCTAATCAAATTAAATCCAGATATCATGATAGAATTTCGCCAAGGGTATATGGGACCGATTATGTGCGGAATCGGAAATATGATACGTGTTGCTGACTGCCCGGCTGATTCGCTTAAAAACCGTATAGGAAGCGTAAGCCTGCGTCTTACTTCCGGCAGCACAGCAGTACACTCAGACATGCTTATGTGGCACAAAGAAGAAAAATGTGAAGATGCTGCACTTCAGATAATCAATATTCTATTTAGCGTACCACAAATTTCGGTAAGGCTGGTTGGTATTCCAAAATCTCACGCTGAAATGCTGCGTTTTTATCTATCCTTCTGGCGTGAAAACCGTGAATGTATTTTAGACGGAAAACTCCGCGCAAAAAGCCCGGATGCAAACTTCAGCCTTGTAAGCACAGAAAATGATACCACTATGATTGCAGTTGCTTACTCAGAAAATACACTATCTATTTCTAAAGTTTTTGAAAAGCTTGAATTTGTTAACGGCAGCGGCAATGAATACATGATTGTAAATAATAGCTCTGACTCCTATAGTGCACAAATTACTGTATATGACTGCACAGGAAGAATTGTTTCGAGCGAAAAAGGCTCGGTTAAAAATGGGCTAAACGGATTTGTTGTACCGCGCTCAGGTATACTTGAAATTCTTAAAATCTGATTTACTCAAAGGCGTCCATTTATACGGACGTCTTTGTTTTTTTGCCCTTTTATCACCAAAACCGATATTTGCTATTGATTTTATTTTTGAAATGGTATAAAATATATTTATATGACAAAAAAGATTCAGGTGAGTTATATGAAGATTGATATTCACACGCATGTTTTCCCAGACAAAATTTGCGAAAGAACAATAAAAATACTTGAGGATAATATTTTTACTTATTCCCATCAGCATTATTATGCAAAAGGTGACGCCAGTATAAATGGCTTATATTCGTCTATGAAAGATGCAGGGCTTGACTATTCGGTAGTAATGCCGATTGCTACCGCACCGAAACAGACACATAATATAAATACATTTGCTAAAGAAATTAACGGCAAAAACGGTGTTTTATCATTTGGAAGCCTGCATCCTTCCCAGGAAAATTACGAGCAGATACTTGAAGAAATTGCAGAGGCAGGGCTTTTAGGCATAAAACTCCATCCGGAATATCAGCAGCTTTTCATAGACAGCCCAGAGGCTATCAGAATACTGAAAAAATGTGAACAATTAGGACTATATACCATGCTTCACGCCGGAAAAGATCACGGCTGTCCGCCGCCTGTTCATTGCAGTCCCGAACGTCTGTCACATGTACTTGACTATGTTTCCGGCAATTATATTATTGCTGCGCACATGGGCGGATGGAGCATGTGGGATGATGTTGATAAATATATTTTGTCAACCCCTATTTTGATTGATACCTGTTTTTCACTCCATTTAA
>CALXUL010000211.1 GCA_944391635.1 uncultured Clostridia bacterium
AAAAAGCAGGGCGGCGGTATTGCACAAACATTTACCGTAAGACGTCTTTCGTATGGTGTCGGCGTAGAAAAGACCTGGCCGGTAAACTCGCCTAACATTGAAAAGATTGAGGTTTCAAGAAAAGGTAAAGTTAGACGTGCTAAGCTTTATTATCTGCGTGACAGAGTTGGTAAAGCCGCTAAGGTTAAGGAAAGAATTTAACCTGCTTATCGATGTTATTGAAATTAAAGGCTATGTCTTCCCTATGGCAGGCATAGCTTTTAAATTTCTTTAATATTATATTAATTTTTATTGCATATATAAAGGCGTTGTGCTATAATATATAGTAGTGTCTGCTTGTTGCCTGAGGCAAAGAAAGGAATGAGTATATATGGGCAGTGAAGAATTAAATAACACCGTTGATGAGGTAAAAAGCACATTTAATCTAAAAAAAGAGGTTTTTGAATGGTTTTATACCATTGTAATTGCCCTGCTTATTGCTTTTATCATAAAAGGTTTTCTTTTTGATTTGGTTGTTGTTGACGGTCCGTCAATGTACCCTACTTTACACGATGGTGACAGGCTTATTATTACAAAACTTAATTATGAACCTGAACAGCAGGATATTATTGTGCTTGATTCTACTTATAAAAACCGCGAGGCATATTACGATACCCTTGGCGACTTGAATACACTTCAAAAAACAATTGAGTATTTTAAGCTTCCTTCTAATTTAAAAAAGAAATATTATGTTAAGCGAATTATCGCAATGCCTGGTCAAACCGTCGATCTAATTGACGGCAAGGTTTATGTAGACGGAAAACAGCTTGACGAGCCTTATTATACCGGTGAGACTTTCGCATATGATTCTGCAATTGAATTTCCGTTTACCGTAAGTGATGACTGTGTATTTGTAATGGGTGATAACCGTCCGCAAAGCAAGGATTCTCGCTCATCTGATTTAGGAGAGGTTCCAATTGATGCAATTTTAGGAAAATGCAGCGTCAGGTTCTGGCCAATCTCAAGTTTTTGTCTGATTGATCATAACTGATAAAACAGCGCGGCAGGACTTGTTCCTGCCGCTTATTTTTACGAAAGGATTGATTTTATGGACAACCTCCAGTGGTATCCCGGGCATATGGCTAAAACCAGGAGGCTTATTGAGGAAAATTTAAAGTATATTGACGCAGTAGTCGAAATTACCGATGCAAGGGTGCCACTTTCCGGAAGAAATCCCTGCTTTGATGATATTATTACATCAAAACCCAGAGTAATCATTATGAATAAAACAGATTTGGCAGACCCTGACATAAGTAAAGAATGGTCAGAATATTTTAAGCATATAGGACTAAATGTTATTCCTGTTAGCTGTGAGAGCGGGCTCGGTATTAAAGAACTAACAAGTCAAATCCGTAATTCATTATCTGAAAGGCTTCAAAAAGATGCCTTGCGCGGTGTTAATCGCCCTATTCGCATAATGATGATAGGTATCCCTAACGTTGGTAAGTCTACACTTATAAACAGAATCTCAAAAAAGGCAGCCGCAAAAACAGGCGACCGACCAGGCGTTACCAAGTCAAAACAATGGGTTAGACTTCAAAACGGGCTTGAGATGCTCGACACTCCCGGCATACTTCCGCCTAAATTTGATAATCAGGAAATAGCAGAGAAGCTTGCATATACAGGCGCAATACGTGATGAAATTATAGACTGTGAACTGCTTTGCTGCGAACTGCTTGAGTTTTTACGCGACAATTATCCGCAGAAACTTATAGAAAGATATAAAATAGATTCCAATATTTCAGACAAACAGGGGTATGATCTTCTTCTTTTAATCGGAAAGCGCCGAGGTTGTGTAATTTCTGGAGGAGAAATAGATACACAGCGTGCATCCGCTATAATCCTTGATGAGTTTAGAAGCTCTAAAATAGGCAGAATTACACTCGAACGTCCTGAAAAATAAAAAGCGGACTGCTTATTTAGCAGCTCCGCTTCAGATAGCCGAAACAAAAATTAATCAACAATGAATCTCTTAAGTTCAGCCATGAACTCTTCACAGTCATCGCTATGTACTTCTACCTTAATAGGCTTAGAGAGATTAAGACTGAAGATACCCATAATTGATTTAGCGTCAACAACATATCTGCCTGATGTAAGGTCTACATCAAAGTCATATTTTGACACAATGTTTACAAAATCCTTAACATCGTTAATAGAGTTGATCATAAGATTAAATGTTTTCATGTCTTGCTCCTCCTTTATTCTTGAAAGCTATATTTTATCTGCTTTCAAGAATATAATATATCATTTTTATAATTAAGTCAATACAATTTTTGCCTTAATAATAAAATTTATCAATTTTGCCGACTGGCAGTAAAAGAATAATAAGTTTAATAGTCAGTTTGATAATAAAATCAAATTATATTATAACAAAGGATGTGCTAAAGTTTTGAAAAGCGTTGCATTTTGCACACTTGGCTGCAAAGTAAACCAATATGAAACAGAGTGCCTCAGAGAAATGTTTTTAAAAGCCGGATACTGTGAGGCAGATTTTGATAGTTATGCTGATGTATACATTATAAATACCTGCACTGTGACTTCAATAAGTGACAGAAAATCCCGTCAAATGATTAGGCGTGCAAAACGTAATAATCCTGACGCTTACATTGTTGTGTGTGGCTGTTATGCACAGACTGCACCTGAAAAGGTAGCTGAAATTGACGGTGTTGATTTGATAATTGGCTCTCATGATAAGTCGAAAATTCTTGAATATGTAAATTTACACAAAGAAGAATGTGCGGTATGCGATATAATGCATAATCATCATTTTGAGAAGATGTCATCATCAGAGCAATCTCACAGGAGTCGGGCGTATGTCAAAATCCAGGATGGATGCAGCCAATTTTGTTCTTACTGTATAATACCATATGCAAGAGGACCAATACGCAGCCGTCCTGTAAATGAAATTCTTGAAGAAAGCAAAATTCTTGCAGAAAAAGGATTCAGCGAACTGGTTTATGTTGGTATACATGTTGCCTCATATGGACTTGACACCAAAGAAACTGATCTTGCAGGACTATTATGTCTGGCAAACGAAATTACCGGCATTAAAAGAATACGCCTCAGTTCAATAGAGCCAATGACATTAAATGCTGACTTTTGCAAAAAAATCAGCAAATGCGATAAGCTATGTCGGCATTTCCATTTATCACTCCAGAGCGGATGCGATGATACATTAAAGAGAATGAACCGGAGATACACAACATCACAATATAAAGAAATAGTAGATGGGCTTAGAAAAAACTTTCCCGAATGTGCTATTACAACCGACATAATGGTAGGCTTCCCAGGCGAAACTGACGAAGAATTTAACGCATCATATGAATTTGTTAAAAATATTGAGTTTTCAGATGCCCATATCTTTAAGTATTCAAGAAGACGCGGAACTCCTGCTGACAAAATGCCAAATCAAATATCTCCAGAAAAGAAAGATTTACGCAGTAAACAAATGATTGAAATTTGCAAAAAAACACGTGACAAATATCTTGATACATTTACCGGCAAAACTCTTGAAGTTCTATTTGAGGAAAAAAGCGGAGAATTCTGGCAAGGAAAAACTACAAACTACATAACTGTATTAGTAAAATCAAATTTAGAGCTTGAAGGCAGTTATCAAAACGTACTCATTAAAAATCACGTAGATGGTGTAGCATTTGGTGATTTAGTTTGATTTGTTTGATGAATTTCATCATATAAATTAAACCTGTCAAGTTTTTTAAGAAGTTCAGAAACTCTTTCATCAATTGAAGTATTGTCTGCATTTTGAAAAATATGCTGTGTCTTCACACAACCACCTCCCTTTTGTGTTAATTGTAATATATGTTGTGTACAAAAAAACGGACTGTAAAGGAGTTTATAATGAATAGGATACTCGGAATTGATTTTGGTGACAAAAGAATAGGTATAGCTGTGAGCGATGTGCTTGGTTTTGGTGCGCATGGAATAGGAACTGTTATTAATAAAAATTCTGCTTCTACAATGGCTGAAATATCAAAAATGCTTAAAGAGTACCAACCAGAAAAAATAGTGGTGGGAATGCCAAAAAATATGGACGGGACACTTGGCTTTCGAGCGGAGGCAACTGAAGAGTTCATAAAAAAACTTTCTGAAATATATAGCGGTGAAATTGTAAGATGGGACGAACGCTTAACGACAGTTGGGGCAACAAGATTTTTAAACGAAACCAATACACGCGGAAAAAAGCGCAAAAATGTTATTGATACTGTTTCTGCTTGCCTTATTTTAGAAGGGTATCTTCAGACTATTAAAAATTAGTTGACAAAATCTGCAGCATATTATAAAATATATGCGGCGAGATTATATTTTATAAATAATTTGCAAAAACTAAACTTATGAGGTGAGCATACATGGAAGATAACATTATAATCCTTGAAGATGATAACGGTAACCAAATTGAATTTGCTGTTATAGACGTCTATGAATTAAACGGAAATACTTACTTTGCTATGGTTGAGGTTGTTGAAGCAGGTCAGGATGAAAGTGATGAAGTTCTGATAATGAAAGTTGACCGGCCGGAAGCTGAGGACGCTGAACTCGTTGTTGTGGACGACGATGACGAACTTCAAGCCGCATTTGACGAGTTTTTAAGGCGTGATGAAGAAGAATACAAAGATGAATAAAGTATTTTTTTTAAACTATTGAAATTTATTTGATTTTATGTTATTATAATTACAGAAAATATCCCTGCAATTCACGTATATAGTCATTTTTTTTACCAACACTTCTTATAAGGGACGCAAACTCTTTGTACGGCGTATACGCCTCCTTTCCTTTATGGACTGCCAGTGGACATATAAAGTACGAAGGAGCAGCCCACCTGCATTGGCAGGTAGAAACTTTGGCTTTTTGTACGGTCTGTGCGGGGTGTTTTTTTATATTAATGTATAGAAAGGTTTATGTTATGAGTATTAAGTCACCAGTCAGGCTATTACCTGCATTTAAAGATTATATTTGGGGCGGACGAAAATTAGTTCAAGACTATAATAAAGTATGCTCTTTGGATAAAGTTGCCGAAAGCTGGGAGCTGTCAGCTCACAAAGATGGCAGCAGCATAATAAACGGCGGAGATTTTGATAAAATGCTGTTTTCAGATTATATAAATAAATACGGCAATGACGTTCTTGGTGAAAGAGCAAAAAAATTTGACTTCTTCCCTATTTTAATTAAATTTATTGATGCAAAGGATAATTTATCTGTTCAGGTGCATCCCAATGATGAATATGCTAAGGAAAAAGAAGGCGAATACGGCAAAACAGAAATGTGGTATGTTCTTGATGCAGAACCTGGTGCATATCTTTATTTTGGTTTTAACTCCAAAATATCCAAAGAAGAATTTTTGCAACGAATAAAGGATAATACCATAACAGAGGTTTTAAATAAAGTAGATGTCAAAAAAGGCGATGTATTCTTTATTGAATCAGGTACTGTGCACGCAATCGGCGCAGGAATGGTAATTTGCGAAATACAGCAAAACTCAAATACTACATATCGCGTTTACGACTATGACAGACGCGATAAGGATGGTAATCCAAGACCTCTGCATATAGAAAAAGCCTCAGAGGTGGCAGTATTGGCTCCGCCAAAAATTTCTAATAGCTTTTCTGACGCTGATACTCTTGCCGAATGTAAGTATTTTAATGTAAAAAAATATGTGATTGATACTTCAAAAACATTTACTTGTACTGATGAATGTTTTACTTCAGTAATTGTAACTGATGGCTCTGGCACTTTATATATGAATGAAGAGTCATTCACCCTCAAGAAAGGCGACAGTTTGTTTATACCTGCTCAAAATTCAAGTTTTTCTGTTGAGGGTAATCTTGAAATATTGCTTACAACAGTTTAATGCAGAAAATATATTAAAAAAGCTGAACGACTTTAATCGTTCAGCTTTTTTTGTAAAACGAAAACCACGCGATAGTCGCGTGGTTCAGTAGAGGTTAACAGATGTACAGAAAAATCCTCCTTTTGTGGTATAATGAAAAAGACCTACCAGTCGATTTCAAAACAAAAGGAGGATTTTATCTATGAAAAAAGATAACATAGATGTGAATAGTTTAGCACATGCAAAGTGGAATTGCAAGTACCATATATTAGTATATGTATGCCCATAATGTCTCCCAAAATTATTATCGGTGCCGTTTCTCACGCCTATAATTTATTGCATAAATGATAATATCTGCTCCAACCATAGACAAATTCAGTACATAGAAAAACATAACATACCATTTAAAAGGAGGAGCTAAAAGTTTTGCCGCAATACCGCATATGTACCCTGCAAATATAAGAATTAAAAACGCAAGGCTTTTTCCTTGAGTAGATTTTGTTTTTATAGATTTTATTAAATTCATAGGCCATGATGCTCCAAATGAAACAATCATTAGAATTTCAAGCAAATCTGACATAACACGTTCTCCTTGTAGTTATTTTATAATAAAAACTATATCATAAAAGACTATGTATGTCAATAAATAACAAAAATAGACAATAATAAAAAAGGAGAGTTTTCCCCTCCTTTTTTCTATAAAGTCGTGTTTCTGTGTTCGCGTGCTCTGCGTTTAAATTCTTTCTTTTCTCTCTTTCGTTCTTTTTTAAGCTTTCTTTTTGTCATTCTATCATCCATAATTGTATATACAGTAGGAATAACAAACAATGTAAGCAGTGCGCCTATACCTAAACCACCAAGCAATACAATTGCAAGTGGTCTCATCATTACAGAACCAGTAATAGCCATTGGCAAAAATCCGATAACCGATGTAATTGTTGTCATGAGTATTGGTCTCATTCTTACAATACCGGATTCTATAACAGCCTCATCTCTGTCCATATCAGGTTTTTCACGTCGTCTGGTGTTTATAAAATCAATTAATATAATAGCATTATTTACTATAATACCTATTAACATCAGCATACCAACGAAGCTCAGAACTGAAAGATTACTATTAGTAACAAGCAGCGATACTGCAACACCAATTATTGACAGCGGCACAGTAAACAGAATTATAAATGGTTGACGCAAATTTTCAAACTGCGCTGACATAACCATATACATCAAAAGTATACCAAGCAATATTGCTATTAAGAACTGCTTCATTGCGTCAATCATCATATCATAAGTACCGGTTTCTTCTCGGGTTACTCCATCCGGTGTATCAATTTGAGCTATTGCCTTTTCAAATTCTGAATTTGCAGTGCCAATATCAACATCATGCAAAACTCCACTTAATGTTATTACACGTTTTTGATCTGAACGCATAAGAGTTGTAGAACTTTGTTCAACAGAGATGTTTGCAACATCTCCAAGTGAAACCCACATACCAGATGGCGCCTTCATTTGAATTTGAGAAAGCTTTGTATAATCTTCTACATAATTATCCGGATATACAACACGTATATCATATTCACTTCCGCCGTCAGCATACTGTGAAGCGGTTGAGCCGTCAAGAACACCTTTTACAAAATTGGATATTGTAGCAGTAGTAAGCCCATACTGAGCCGCCATTGCGCTGTCAATATCAATTTTAAGCTCTGATTGTGTTTCTGACACAGAAGTTGATGTTTCAGATACACCGCTAATTCCTTTTAAAACTTCTTCAGCTTTTATTACATACTCTTCAAGTGCTTCCTCGTCTGTAGATGAAAATGAATAAGACAGCTCATTAACCGACATTGACATTCCGGCACTAGAACCAGCTACTTCAACTGTTGCGCCTGTAATATCACTAAGTTTTTCACGAACTTCCTGAACAACATCCTCAGTAGTTCGATTGCGTTCATCTGTCAGTGTTACAGTAATTGACGCTGTATTTCCGGAAGAGCTTAAGCTCATCATACCGCCTGAACCAATATTTGCAAATACAGTTTCAACCTCAGGTATTTCTTTTATACGTTCTTCGGCAATTTTACAAATCTCATCCGTGTCGGCTAATTTTGAGCCGGCAGGAAGGGATAAACTTACGGTAAGCGAACCTTCATCCGACATCGGGATAAGTTCAAGTCCTATTTGAGTAATTGCGTATATGCTTAGTATAAACAGTAAAAATACAGCCCCCATAAAACGTTTTCTGCGTTTTAATACCCAGCGAAGAAGCTTATCATATCCCTTATACAGCAGTTCAATCAATTTTTCAAACCAGGCAAGAGCTTTGTGCCGTTTTTGGGTATTTGAAATTCTCGATGCAAGCATCGGTATAAGCAAAAATGTAACAAGCATTGACGAAATCTGAGAAAAAACTATTGTAAAGGCAAGCTGTTTAAACATATTTGCCATTATATTGTCAATAAACATTATCGGTACATAAACAATACATGTAGTAATAACTGATGCAGCTACCGCGCCAATAACTTCACCCGTTCCGGAAACTGCCGCTGTCATGCCGTCTTCATTATACTCATTTTTTCGCCTTGTAATATTCTCAATAACAACTACGGCATTGTCGACAAGCATACCGACACCAAGTGCTAAACCACCAAGAGATACAACATTTAGCGTCATTCCGGCAAAATACATTCCAACAAAAGTTGTAACAACAGATACCGGCATTGCTATACCTATAACAAGAGATGTACGGATATTCCCAAGGAATAACAGCAAAACTATTACTGCAAGAATACCACCCATAATTGCGCTTTCCGCAACTGAGGATACCGACTCACGTATTGCACTTGCAGATTCCATTGTTACATTATAAGAAAATTTAGGATACTGTTTTTCTACATCATCAAGAGATCTTAAAACATTGTCAACTACATCAACTGTATTTGCATCAGACTCGGCTGAAACTGATACTGAAATTGAATTATCTCCATTTAAACGCGCTATGGTGTTTTCATCCGAATATGTATCAACAACTTTTGCCACATCGGATATATGTATGACTTGGTTTAGTTTTGTTGTTATCGGCACATCTTCTATTTGGGATAAATCCTGAAATTCTCCCACAACACGTACCGACATATTTTTGTTCATTCCCTCGGTTTCTCCAGCAGGCAGCTTCATATTCTGCGCTGAAATAGCGCTTGTAAGATCTGCTACTGATAGCCCGTATCCAAACATTTTCTGCGGGTCAACCACAACCTCAATAATTCGGTCCTGAGCTCCCATTACCGAAACTGACGCTACACCTTCTGCAGCTTCAAGCTTATCCTGAACATAATCCTCAACAAACTTCTTTGTCTGGACAAGGTCATAGCCCTCATAGCTGACACTCATCATAGCAACAGTAGTCTGGTTAAACTCCATTTTGATAACCATTGGGTCATCACATTCCTCAGGAAGCATTGATGAAATTAAATCTATACTTTCTTCAACATCCCTAACCGCCTTATCCATATCCGTTCCGGAATAGAATTCCAACAATACATTTGATTGCCCTTCTGATGTATAAGATGTAATACTATCTACACCCGATACCGACGCACAAGCACCTTCTATTCGTTTGGTCACAAGATTTTCTACCTCTTGCGCCCCGACATTGCTGTAATTTGTCATTACTATTGCCATTGTAAGCCCTGTATCAGGCATCATTTCTATCGGAAGACTATTTATAGAATACAATCCTATAATAACAAAAATCATTACAACCATTGTAACGCAGACAGGGCGTTTTACCGATAACTCATGCAGCTTCATTTTCGGTTACTCCCTCTCTTGATGTTATATTAATCAGGTTATTCTTTTCTGATAAATATTCTTTACCAGATATAATTACCAGTTCTCCTGCCTCTACACCATCTGTAACCTGGGTATTATTGGCATCTTGTAAACCAAGAGAAACACTACGTTTTTGAGCTGTACCATTTTTCTCATCGGCAATATATACATAAAACTCGTCACCCTCCTGCATTAAGGCATCTGAAGGGATTATAATTGCATCGTTTTCACGTCCTGTAATAAGTGAAATATCTGCAAACATACCTGCTTTCAGAACAGAATTAGTATTTGGAATATTTACTTTTACATTATAAAGACCTGTCTTTTCGTCCTTAACGGCATTTGCAACACTTACGTCAGCTGTTATTTTATCAATACCTGCTGATTTTACCGATACATAGGCTTGTGTACCAGTTCCAATCTGCGCAATTACTGACTCAGTTACATTAACCTCAGCTGTCATATTTGAAATTTCAGAAATAACAAACAATGTTGCACCCTGTGATACCATTTCCCCTTTAGAAATATTTCTTGCCGACACATATCCTGAAATTGGAGCTTTAATAGTGGTATAATTAAGAGTATTCTGCGCAATATCAAGTGCTGCTTTTGCAGAATCAACCTGTGCTTTTGCAGAAGCTGCATTTTCCTTATTTAATACATTTACCGTTAAATCATAATTTTCTTTTGCAGAATCAAGATTTACTTTTGCCATATCAAGTCTGCTTTTTGCTTGCTCCATACTCGCTTTCAAGCTGCTTTCTGTCGTTTCTACAGTAGCCTGTGCATTTTCATATGCAATACGCGCACTATCAAGAGAAGTAAGACTTGCCGCGCCCATATCATACAGCTTTTTTGTACGGTCATAATTGTCTTTTGCATTCTGAAGCGCATTTCTTGCACTTATTAAATTAGTATCATTGTCATAAAGTTCCTTTTCGCGATTATAGCTTGACAGAGCGTTATCGTATTCTGTCTGAGCAGATATAATAGCATCGCTTAAGTTATTTACATTTTGCTGCATTGTACCACCAATAGTGCTTTCATATACAGCCTTTGCGCTATTATAAGCTGCAATCGCCTGATTGTACTGCAATTTATAATCGGTACTGTCAATTTCTAAAAGTACATCACCGGCATTAACATATTTACCGATATCAGCATTTATTCTTGCTGCGCTGCCTGATACTTTCGCTGATACACCTACTTCATCAGATGCCTTAATTTCGCCTGTATAGGTTACACTGCTTTCAATTCCAGCGTATCCAGCTTCATATACCGAAACATTAGTGCCGGTTACTTCCTGAACCGTATCCTCGCTTTTCTTTCCACATCCGCTTAAAAGTAATACTAATGATAATCCCGCCACGGCTGCTGCCATTATTTTTTTCATTTACCTTACCCTTTCTTTTATTGAACATCCGGATTGCCTGTATACAGTGATAAATATTCTTTCTCAGCCACATAACAACTAAGCTGCGTGTCAAGTAAATTGTTATAGGCATTAAAATATTGCTGCTGTGCTTCAATATACTCACTTGATGTCAGCATTCCAAGCTGATATTGTAAATACGCCGCCTGAGCGTTATCATTCATAAGCTCTGCATATTCTTCAAGATATGATATATTCTCCCTTAAGCTCAGAATACTATAATAGCTTGAAGCAATATTGTATTCCAGTGTTTTTATGGTATCATAATATTCTGCTATCTGGCTTTTATATGATTCTTCCTCAACTGCAAAACTAAGTTCATTTGACGCATACCATCCATCTGCTATCTTATAACGTAACTCAACTAATTCTTTTGCTTCTTCAACGCTTAAAAATAAATTCTGAGTTTTTGCAAGTTCTATTGCAGTATCTATGTCTTGTATTTCAACTGGTTGAGGATTAAATTCGCCAACAAGCTTAATGTCTGTTGAATTTTCAATATTCATTTTATTTTTCAGTTCACGCATAGATAAGTCTTTTGCACGCAAAGCCTGATTGTATGAATTTTGCGCATTTGTAACAGCAAGCTCAAAGCTCTTTAAATCAAGCTGAGCAATCAAACCATTATCATATTGCGTCTTAGCCTGCTCATATTTTACCTTAGTATTTTCTAAATTTTCCATTGCCGCGTCAATTTTCTTTTGCTGATTCAAGCATGTGTAAAAAGTTTTTTCAACTTCTTTTTTTACAGTATTTTTTTTATCAATAAGCGTTCTTTCCGCTTGATTAAGAGCTATCTGCGCTGCTTTATATGTATATCCCGACTCGCTCAATGCTTCCTCAAAACTGGTGCCGCTTGATACAAAATCATTATAGTTTTTCCTTGCAATATTTGCTTTATATCTGCACTGAATCAAATCTGCCTCAGCCTGCTCAACCGAAAGAGAATGTTCCACGGCATATTCAATCGCATCTGAAACCGTAAACACCTGGCTGATTTCATCCTGGGCATGCCCAACACATAAAGGTAGGCAAATCATGCATAATACAATTGTCGCTATACTCCTCTTCATAACCTATCCCTCCATACTTATATATCACATCAATAATCCGTATAACTGCAAATAAAATTATGACGATTCAATATAATATTGTTTGACATTAAACATAATAAGTCTTTTTTCTCTATACGTCAAGCTTTTTTATTAAATATTTATTATTTGTTTACAATCTTTTAAAATAAGCAATTCATATACACTTTTAAAATAAGCAATACATATACAAGAAAATTTATAAAAATCTTACAATAATTCGTAAATTTTGACAAAAAAAACCATACAAGGATTTTTCATGTCCTGCATGGTTTTTTTTAATATTAATTAATCGCAGAGAGTTTATACAGCATTGTTACCGCCTCTGCCCTGGTAACATTCCTTCCGGGTCCAAATGAATTGTCAGAATAGCCTGACACTACACCAGCTGCGCTAAGCCTTGCAATATACGTATATGCCCAGCTTTGTATTTCACTTTTATCTGAAAAATCCAGTTCAGCCTCGTCTTTTAAATAGTTTGCTGCCCTGCCGATTATAGCCACTGCTTCTGCACGCGTTATTTTATCGTAAGGCGCATAGAATATACCATTATCTGTCTGCTTTCCGCTTACATACCCAAGCTCGTACATTGCACATATACTCGGCGCTGCCCAATCAGGCAACTCATCATCAAAAATGCTGTCAACGCCTGAATATGCATTTGTGTCAAGGTTTAAATATTTTGCCATCATTACCGCAAATTCTGCCCTCGTTATACTGTTATCCGGCAAAAACTCTGAACCGTTTTGGGTTTCATATCCGCTCACCACACCTTTAAGTGCCATTTCGCGTATCATCTCACGTGCCCAGTGCTCTGAGACATCAGTAAATAAATAATCATTATTTGTTACCGTAACTGGTATCCGTACACTTTTCGTTCCTGCTGTAACAATTATTGCACCATCTGTGGTTCTATCCGCATAGGCATGAAAATAATTATTTTCGTCAATCGCACCAATGTTTCCTTCAAGTGTGTATGAAAAGCTTGACGGGTCTGCAATAAGTTTGCTATACGCAACATATGCGCTTGCAGTAAGCTCTAGCCACATGTCGTTATTTAGATTAATTGACGAAACTTTCTCTCCATTACCGTATACCTCAATCCGGTCAGGCGTATCATACACATAATGTTCACTCGTAGTCTGTATTTCACCACTCGACGCGGTTACCTTTACTGTGCCGCTGCCTCTTAATGTTAAAAGATTCCCTTCAATACTGCTCTCTCCATCAACGGAGTAAGTTACATCTCCAGGTTCCATACTGTAATATGCCGTGTCAATTCCTTCAGCAGTAAGTTCAACACTTGTTCCGGTTAAATACTTATCCTGCTGTGGCGTAACATAAATATCCTTCAAAACACCTGTGCGTTCATTATTATTTTTAAGAAAAATAAAATTTGTTACTGGTCGTAAATTACCGTCTGACGGCGAATTTAAAACTGACAACTCGTCAGAGCCGGGATATACTCCCATTATTGTTGTAGAGCCGCCGCCGTCAAGATTGATAGCGTCAACGCATCCAAGCTCACTAAGTCTTGCTGCAAGCGTTTTTAATTGTACCCCATAGCTATGTCCGCTTTGGCGACCATCAATAACATAAAAAATCACCTTACCCTCAGCGGTTATACCAACGGCTGTACGAGGCGCTGCACCCTTTGGTAGTGATGTTGAAACAACACCGTTCTCTATTAAAGTTTCGCCCTCGCTGCCCAAACCATTAACTACATTCGCCCATCTTTCATCGCCCGTTGCGCTTGTGGTAAGTTCTATCTCATCACCAACTTCAAGCGAGTTTAAAATATTATAATGATATTCATAAACCCCATCTGTATTTATCGAAAGTATTATCTGTCCCGGAGCAAGAGCAAGCCCTCCTTGATATACAAATTTTCCAGTAACAACTGCTTTTTGTGTTTTTCCAATAGCTAAGTCACCTTCTATAATTTCTGCTGTTACTGACAGTGACTCCACATCATTTCTTGTCTGGTCACCAAAATCTGTATTATAATATGAAATTCCTGGCAAAGAAAGGACATTATATTTGTTTACATTCGCAACTCCAACATCACCGGACTCTGTATGAAGATTAACATCTATTGCAAGTGGGGCAATAAATGCCGTTCCGTCGGCAGCAAAGCCTATTGATTGCAATGTAGATGAGTCCTTTGACATAATCTTACCGTCAGAAATCACATGCCCCATAGGCACTCCGGTTTTTGTAGAGAAAAAAGATGCGTTAATGCCAAGCATAGGTCTCATACCATTTTCCATCATATATGCAGCCGCTTGCGATGCAGTACGTTTACCGTATATAGATTCCCCGGTTGCAACATATGGAACAGTATCGCTATTCGGCGTATACTCTGCATAATATTCACTTTGCAATCCCACACCATTCTGGTCTGACATATACTGGCTCTCGAAAAGCACAGTACCATCAGATACATTATAATACTTTAGCGAAACAAGTGTAGAACCCAATATTGACGCCAATGCCGCATTTGGCAGCAGCATAAGCGCAAGAAAAATTGTTGCCAGTTTCTTTTTCAAAAAATCATTCCTTTCAAATACCTACCACTAATAAATTTTAACTGATACGATTATAGCCTGTTATTTATTTTTTGTAAATGGAAATATCAGCTATCGTTTATTCTTCTCGTAAATACACCTTAATCCCTCAAGCAACAAATGCTCACATACCGTGATTTTTCTACGGCAAAACGGAATAATGCGCTCGGTCATTTTCCCTGTTGCCACTACATTTATACTCTCACCGAGTTCTTCCTCAATCCTTCCGCATATTCCGTCAATCATAGCCGCCGTACCGATAACAAGCCCGGACTGCATAGAAGATATTGTATTCTTCCCAATAACTGAAGCTGGTGCGTCAATCCCAACATGAGGCAAAAGTGCTGTGTTTCTGGTAAAAGCATCAAGCGTTGTGCCAACACCTGCCGCAATAACAACGCCTCTTAACCTTTTTTTAGAGTCGACCACGCTAAATACCGTTGCAGTACCAAGGTCGCATATAACCAGCGGCGGCGTATATTTTTCAAGTGCAGCAACGGCTGATGCTGTAATATCCGCACCGAGCTGTGCAGGATTGTCAATAACAATATTAAGTCCTGTTTTAACTCCAGGACCTACTACCATTGCATCTATACCAGACAAAAGCTTTATTGCTTTTACAACCGTATCTGTAAGCTCAGGTACTACCGAGCATATTGCCGCTGCGGTAATTTGCTTTGTGTTAGCGTTATAAAGCCTCAAGATTTCGCTAAAATCCATTGCGTATTCTTCTTTTGTACGGCGCGAATTTGTCACAAGCGATGCTACAAATTCAAGCCCTTTGCCGGCAAATCCACCGATTGTAATATATGAATTGCCAATATCCACAGTAAAAAGCATTTTATTCGCTCCTTCCATCTTTTTATTTTATAACACTCTTTTTTACATGTAAAGACCTTAAAATAAAAATTAACGCAAATGTAATTTTTCAAAAAGAAAAAGACATACGGTTCTCACAAGATTTCCCGTATGCCTAATTTATCTAAAAATCATCATTTCTTCTTAAATTCCTGATTTCGCGGCGTTTTTTAGCTGCCTCCCATTCCTTTTCCTCTTCCTCATTCTCAAGAATAAGCCGTGGCACCTC
>CALXUL010000212.1 GCA_944391635.1 uncultured Clostridia bacterium
CGGGATTTTTGGATCGTGTGCATATCAAAAATGTCATAGGGACTTACAAAAGCTTTGGTTTTTATATCAACTGCTGGTTTATGGGCGGCGGCGGGAATTTCGGCTCGATTATATTTGAAAATATTAATCTCAAGCCGCTTGCGGCCAATTATATAAATATACTTGACCCGTTCCTGTTCCATATAGGCGGAAAAATGAAGCAGCTGGTTTTCAGAAATGTCAATATGAACGAATGTGACAACAGAAATATTTTCAAGTTCGGCTATCCGTTTTTTCAAAGCAGAGAGCGTGATGACAGCGAAGGATTAAGAACGGAATTTTCGCCGGTTAAGAGCGTTTTGATTGAAGGCTTGCATATTGAGGAAAAAAGCGCGAACGATCTGAAATTGCCGATTATACAAATTACAAATCCTGTTGAGGAACTTGTTATAAGAAACTTCGAGGTGTCGCGTCACAAGGATTCGGATAAGGGCGGTTGCTTTATTGAGCTTGATAAGGAAGCTAAAATTGACAGGCTTTCGGTTAATAATATTAATTTATATAATGTCGAAAAAGATATAGACATTAAAAACGGTGAGATAATCAATAAACATATATCCGAAATAAATAAAATAGGCTGAGGTATTGGCAGAAAATGATATATTACATAATGACCTTGTTGGCGGCAATCGGAACGGCCGGGAATTTCGCCGTCACCAAGGTATATCAAAAGGAAATGGGCAGCGGCGTGCGGGAAGGCGTTATATTCAACATTTTTGTTGGACTGTTCAGTGGTATAATATTTCTTGCAGCATCCGGGTTTAAACTTGAGTTTACGGCATATTCCCTCATTATGGCAATACTTTTTACGCTATTTGTCGGCTCATATACGGTAATCGGATTTAAAATAATGTCGCTGGGAAGTATGACGGTATACACGGTGTTTTTGATGCTCGGGGGTGCGGTTGTGCCGTATCTTTACGGAATTGCGTTTTGGGGCGAGACGGTAAATCTACAGAAAATCGCAGCACTTCTGCTTGTTATTCTTGCCGTTTGGCTGAATGCATCGGGCGGAAAAGAGCAAAAGCAGTCGGCAAAATTTTTACTGCTGTGTCTTGCGGTATTCCTCTTAAACGGTGGAACAAGCGTTGTGTCAAAGGCACACCAGATTGAAAAGGTATACCACACCATATCGGCACAGGAATTTGTTGCACTTAAAAACTTTGCAAGATTTGTTTGTTTTTCGCTTTTTCTGCCATTTTGCAAAAAGAGCGAAAACTCATACAGGCTGTCACCGAAAATGTATGCGGTTATGCTGCTTTCCGCAATAGCGAGCGGCGGCGGATATTTTCTGCAGCTTGTGTGTGCGTCATATATGCCTGCAACAATTCTGTACCCGATGGTTACCTGCGGTACGATAGCGGCTGCGGCTGCATTTGACCGCATATGCTTTGGCGAAAGACTGAATAAAAGAACAGGCTTGAGCGTAATTGCCTGTATGGCAGCACTTGCTTTGTTTGTGATTTAAGGAGATTAATATGAACCAGATTACGTATAACTATTACCCGGGCGGTAAAACCAAAGCTTTAACAATGAGCTTTGACGATGGCAGGATTTTCGACCGTGATTTGATTAAAATGTTTAATAAATACGGCATAAAGGGTACTTTTCATTTGATTTCAAGCCGTCTTGGTTCGGACGGTTATGTTAAGTCGGAGGAAATAAAGGAGCTTTATGCCGGACATGAAATATCCCTGCATACGCACACTCACCCGACGATTGCATATATGCCGAAACGTCAGATTGACTATGAAATAACCGAAAATAAACGTATTTTGGAAAGGATAGCGGGACGTGAAATCTGCGGACTGTCCTATCCTATGGGCAGCTTCGGGGATAATGTGACCGGGGTTATGAAAAATGCCGGCATGCTTTACGGAAGAACAACGATCTCAACAGGCACATTTGCACTGCCGAAAAGCTTTTATGAATGGCATCCGACAATCCATTATTCACGCGGAACACAGCGGTGGTCAAAGAATTTGGTCATAAGCCGCAGCTTGCTTACGGAAAAGGCAAACGAGTTTGCGGAGTATTTTGACTGGCAGAGGAATATGCCGCTTATGCAGGTGTGGGGACACAGCTATGAGCTTGACGATAACGACGACTGGGACGTTATGGAAAGCTTCTGCAAGTACATAAGTACAATAAATACCGTTTGGTTTGCGACAAATATCGAGGTTGCTGATTATGTCAATACATTAAAACAATTGCGGTTCACGCAGGAATGTGACATGGTATACAATCCGACAGCGATTGATGTATGGATTGGTGTAAATGATAAGCCGGTAAAAATACCCGGCGGAGAAAGAGTAGAGCTGGAGGGTTAAAAATGAATAAATACGAAAGACTGGCAGAGAAGTTTAAAAACAGAGAGAAGATTATCGGCACAACAATGATAATTTTCAAAAATCCGATTATTCTCGAATGTATGAATTGCGATGAGCTTGACTATGTGCTGTTT
>CALXUL010000213.1 GCA_944391635.1 uncultured Clostridia bacterium
CGTCACGAAGAGCATCTTTTATATGCAGATATTTAACATAGGGTTTAAGAATTTCCCAGCAACTCAAGGTATCAGCACCGCATTGAATGAAATTTGCTGGATCAAATATTGCTTTAATCTCCGGAAATGTTTTATGTATTTCAAGACAGCGTTCAGGCATATCTCCATAAATCCCCTTTTCATTTTCATGACAAATTGTAATGCCGCTGCCGCGTGCAATATCCAGAAATATGCCAAGACGTTCTATAACTTGATCTCGGTAATTATTTCTTGTTTCCTTCGGAGTAAAAAACGAAAACAGTCTTATATTCTCTGCTGCAAGAATGTGTGCGAGTTCAATTGTTCGCTTAAATTTTTCAATATGAAGCAAGAAATCATCATTTTCAATATCAATTTTGCCTACAGGCGAACCTATTGACCAAACTCTTAAATTTGCCTTATCCAACTTATTTTTAACCTCTTTAGCTTTACTGTCCGATATTTCAGCAATATTTACATTATCAACATTCCTTATTTCCAGACCATCAACTGAATTTTCTTTCATAGCTTTTATCTGATTATCAATGAAAGGACTCGCTTCATCAGCAAAAGCGTAAATTTTTATATTATCCATTTATTTTCATCTCCTGTCTAATATTTTTTATTCTATAAAATATTATATCTATACCATATTTATCATACTATTACTTTCATTTATCATCCCAAAAGCCGCGGCTGGTCTTTTCGTCCAGAACAAACGCAATTGCTCCTGACCACGCCTGAAGCAGAGAACCATCTTTACAGTAAGGAGAAAAATACTCAATCATGGTATAATTCCCTTTTTTCAGATTATATTCGAAAGGAATGATCAACAAATATTTATAATCCATATTATATTTTCGCTTCGCATAGGCATACATTGCCGATAAATACGGCCAGTTGGCACCGTTATGATAATTAAAGCACTGCGAAGATTTATTTTTTGCCGAACAAACCTTTTTATAAAAAGGATACACACACATACTACCAAAATTCTCATTAACACCGTTATTTTGCGTTTCAAGCAAGTTCTCCATTTTTTCAAGCATTTTTTTAGAACGCTCCTTATCCGCAATATCAAAAATCGCTGCAAAAACCGTATCTATTGATAAATTATCTTCTGTGTAGTCCTTGTTTCTAAAATTAACGTAATATCCCAGCTCTTCACTCCACAGAATATCATTTATTGCTTTTTTTACACTCTCAAACCACTTCATATAATATTCGAATTGCTTTTCGTTATTTTTCAATTTGTAAATCTGCGATATACTGTACAAGGCTCTTGCAAACAGAATTTCATCATATGCAACATATCCATATCTATTAACCTCATCTGCCCAGTCTCTTTGATTATATTTCCCCGCCTTATACAATAGCCCTGTATCATCACAATACATAGATAAATGTTTTATTACCTTTATTGCCTTTTCAAAAATTGTATTATCACCAATAACAATATCTGTTATCGATATATCCTTACTGAATCTTATGTAATCATACAGCATCATTACAAAAAATGACGGACTGTCATAATGATCACCCCAAAAATCAGTGTAATCGCTCTTTACCGCTGATGGGCATGACCCATCCTCCTTTATTCCCTTTGAAAGCGTTATAATTTGGTTTTTCACTTTATCCGAATGCTTATTATACATCGGCAAAACAGTAAAATACGAATCCCTGTAATAAGTACGCATCGGCGACAAATATCTACATCCCGCCATAAAGCCTTTATAATCGCCTCTTTCTTTATAATTTTCCAAAGCGCACCAATATGCGGAACAATATGCAGCCTTTTCCTTTTCATTTAAATGCTTCGGAACATAAGTTTCTGAAAATTCTTTTTCAACTGAATTATATACATTATTAAAATCGGACAAAACATCATCTGACTTTTCATATTTATCTCCATAAATCATTTTCATATGGATTGTTGATTTGTGCGAATCGAGTTTAAAATAAGCGGCATGATTTTCTTCAACATAATGAAAATCACAGTCTGCAACAAACATTTTGTTTTCTCCTCTTAATGACTTTTTTTCAACATTATCAACATCATAAAAGAAATTACCCAAAACACCTATTTCTAAGACATCATCTTTGTTGTCTGTTATAAAGCTGTAAGATATATAAACTCCATTCTCCTTCTCACTAAGAAACTGTTCTATTTTAAGCAATGCGGTTTTTAAATCAATTTCAATCGTCTGTTTTCTTCCGATCATAGAAACCATTTTATCCAGTAAGACATCTTGTATCTTTCCGTTATAAAAAATGTTAATATATGAAATTGGATAATCAACATTTCTGCCATCTGCAATAGAATAATATTCTATTGCTCCATTACCATTAAACTTTGCTCCAAAAATATTATTTGAAACATCATAATCTACTTGTTCAAACAGTTTGCCTATTGCTATAATTTTACCGTTTTTTAATAAATTTCTCATATAAATGCACTTCTCCTTTTTTAAGGAATGTTTCTATTTGCGCTCATAACATTTCATCATATATTACACTTAAGAATCAGAAATCTTAACTAAAATATCAATTCAAAGGAAATTACATATTGTTATATATTTCTCATTTCAAAGTTGCAAATCCATTTTAATTATAAATAACTGTGATCACAGGCCATCCCCATCTTGTTTGAATAATCATTTTTGAGCAGTCTGCACCTGCCATATCATATGTTATAATATCTCCCATGTCCCCCCATCTCACTTTATGTCCACTTCGATTTTCTGAATCAACCACGATCACTGAGCCCAATGATATATCAAATATTTCATCAAATGCTGAACCATCTTCATATCCCACTTTAAGAACACTATTCACCTTATCATGTGGATACACGCGAGATAATCTAAAACGGGATGCAGGTTCACCAGTCGAAAGCACTTGTTCCGTTTCATAATCGTACATAATTTGCGCATCTATAAGTTCACCCTTACCATTTTTAGTTAATTTTATTATATCGCCCTCAGAAATTCCTTTTTCAACCGCTGAATATCCTACTTTAGTATAAATATCAATTTCTGCGCCATTTTGATATCCATGAATAGCTTCAACAACATCCTCGTCACTATTCAATGTTGTCATAACTGATGATACTACCATACAATTAGGGTCTAAAGTAGTATTCCAGTCTGTATCCTTGATAAGCAGAATATCTTCATAGCCTCTTTCATCATCACCTATACCAAAGGATTGCGACAAGTAATACTCCTCATTTATTAAATCGTTTTTCGATTTTATCATATAACGCTCTTCTCGGGGAATGTCCGATGAGTTATCTCCGGAAATAGCAAATATCTTAGTTTTTCCATCTACAAGTATTTTCTCACCAAGACGAGTAGAAGCTAATAATCTTCGTATCTCTAATGGCTGTTTTTCTCTTAATGTAGAGTATGGACTTTCCTTGGTTCCTAATTCTGGCGTATCAATATAATAAATCTCATTATTTGTATCTGTCTTAAAGAGCATCATTTGCTGATTATCTTTAAGCTTTTCATAAATAACGCTTGAATTATATTTTTGTCCATCCAATGTCGTTTTATTTCTAACATTGTACTCCTCTATCTTTCCGTTTTCATTTAAAAGTCTAATTCCAACCGTTTCCATGTTGTCTTCCAGCCAACAAGAAATTATATATCCGTAATGCTTTGACTTGTTTGTATTGTCTGCCCAAACAATGTAGTCATTAGAATCTAAATAC
>CALXUL010000214.1 GCA_944391635.1 uncultured Clostridia bacterium
CATACGGACTTCGAAATCTATTGCTGCAAACCTTATCAAGAATTTCATAGCAATCCTGCCAAACCTTATCATATGTTTCTTTTAAATAAGCGCTTGCAAGATGATGATTTTCCAAACCCACAAAAAATTTTCTATTTTCCAGTTTCAAAATATTTTTTAAATTATTTTTTAGCGGGTATTTTATATTACAAAATTTTTGCGGATGCCGTAAAAAAGATTTTATGTATGAAAAATGCCTACTCAATTCCCACGCCTCATTGACCTGTATATGCGCATAAACATCATCACTGTCGTCGAAGTATATATTATCAATATACGCAAAGTCACACGGCAACCCGTTATGAAAGAAAAACTCAGGTTCTATACTTGAATTTATAAGCATATCGTCATTAAAATACACAAACTGTTTAGAAAGCCCAGGAATTCTATGTAAATTCAGTTCAATAGGATGTGAGCTAAACGTTGGGAGATATTTTTTAGGTATGTAGTCTTTGTGATTTACTATATTTAGTTTTTCTGCGCTTGTATTAAGCCATTCTGGCAAATGTCCCCAAGTTATAAAATGTATTCTATTCACCCAGGGTGCAAATTTTTCTGCTGCCCTAAACCAATATTTAAGCGTACCTAATGTCCTATACCGATTTTCACCACAATCACAATTTTTTTCTGCACTATATTTAGCCCTCTCCGCTCTCCAATTCTCATCATTACCATCAACCCAGGTAATCACGAAATCTATTTTCTCCAAATTAATTCCCCCACTAAGCTATAAAAGCATTTTTTATATACAACAACAAGAATAAAAAATATAATTTTCTCTTTTTTACCAGTTTCAGTTTAATTCGCAAATTATCCTGAAACTCTAATACGGATATTGTTTCAAATGCTCTGCTGATTACCGGATGTTCAAGATATTTATTTACTACCTCTATTCTTTCTTTTAAGGATAATGCTTTATTGTAAAGCAATTCGCTTCTTACAATATCTATTGAAAATCTAACGGTATAGCAATCAAGTTGTTTTCTGCCGTCAAATTTACGTTTTTCAAATGCCTTACTAAGCAGATTTACCAACAATATAAACTTATTAATTAATTCTGAATCATAAACATGCGTAATAGATGTTTCTACCATGCGATAATGGTAAAATGCTTTATTGCATACATACACTCTATTTGCATCAAGCAAACAAGGATATGTACAAAGCGCATCCTCGCCAAAATAAACGCTATCATCCGTAGCCATTAACGCTTGCTCAAGCACTTCCCTCTTTATTATTTTATTACAAAGACTCGGTATAACTCCAGGCATGCCGTTTAGGCCTCCAAACAGCATATGTGGATAAAATTCTTTTTCCAACCGTTCCTTATCATAAAAACCGCTTTTTACTATATTACTTCTTACTGTTCTCTTTTTTCCTATATCAAGCATTATATTACATATTACCGCATCCGCATCATGCTTTACCGCCTTATCCAGCATATACTTAAATGTATCCGGTTCTATCGTATCATCGCTATCAATGTATGATATGTACCTGCCGCAAGAATTATTATATCCCGTCTTGCGAGTATTTGCTATTCCGCCATTTTCTTTATGTATAACTGTAACAAACTCATATTTTGACGCATACTCATCACAAATTTTTCCGCTTGTATCGGTAGAGCCATCATCAACCAATATAAGCTCATAGTCCGAATATGTCTGAGCAAGTATGCTTTCTATGCATTCTTTAAGATAATTATCCGAATTATATACCGGCACAATTACACTAAGCATTGGCTGCACCATATCACCTTTTTCCTATTATGATAAACTAATGGTAACAGCAGAATTTTTAAAAACGTACTGTTACCCTTTGTTTTATATTTCTACTATTAGGGCGTTTAAATTATTCGTAATCATCAAGATTATTTCTTATTCCGCGCAACTGGATGTCAACATAGCCATTTTCATCATATGCACTTGTTGCTCTGAGCATAGTTTCATAGTACCACGCATCTTCAGAAAGATCAGTAAAACCATATGTTTCTGCTGTTATTTTCTTTCCGTCAGCACTTACAAGCTTTGCATCGTCTCTGCCAATTACCTTATTGTATATTGTACAAAATTCTGCACGAGTAATCAGTTTCGATACATTCAAGTTACCATTTTCATCACCTTGGATGTATCCTGCCTTATACATAATATTTGCATATTCATCTTCTGATAGCTCTGTATTATCTGTAAAACCAAGCCCAATGCACACAAGCTTAAACGCTTCGCCACGTGTTACTTCAGTATCCGGGCCTACTGCCTCGCCTTTTTGAGCGGTAAAAGCGCCTTTATAGTTCATATATTCCATTGCGCTTCTGTACCATTGTCCAGCTATGTCACTAAATACCGGCTCTGCTGATTCATCATATACAAAGCCATCAAGCTTATTATTCTGCTTTACAAGACGATGTATCATAGCTGAAATCTCACTTCTTAAAAGTGTTCCGTCAGCTCCCATTATATTATCATTATATCCGTATATATATGCGAAGTCACTTGTATATACTTCAATTGTAACATCTTGATCAGAATCTTCAGATGTGTTTCCCTGACCAACTTGATCCGGAGGAATATACTCAGGATCGTCCTCTGACGGTATCTGTACCGGTTCTTGTGTTTCTTTCTCAACAACTACTCCATCAACATGCCAAATATCCTCCAACTTAAGAACATACCAGCGCATCTCATAATTCTCGGTTGTGAATTTAGACCAGTCCACAACATTTCCGCTGCTTGAAAGGATATATCCTTTGTTTTCATAGGTGGATCTTATACGGTCAAAAATATCTTGATCATTTGGCTTATATAATACGTCTTTTATAACATCATCTGATGATACTGAACCTTCCTTATATACAACCGTATAAGAAGTATCTCTCACACCGTTGGTAAGTCTGCTTGTGTATACACACGGTGTAAAATATGCTTTATCCCTTGAGCCTACTGTTCCATCAGAATCCATCTGTATTCCAAATCTTTGTACATAGAATTCTGTTGTTACCGTATACGTTTTCTGTGCAGCAAAAACGCTCGATGTTCCCAATATCATCAGCATAAAACATAGCATTAACGTAAATAATTTTTTCATAATAATCTTCTCCTTTATTATTTATTTTTTACTTTTGTATTTTATTGATAATCATCAAGATTATTTCTTATTCCGCGCAATTCCAAGTCAACATATCCATTTTCATCATATGCGCTTGTTGCTCTAAGCATAGTATCGTAATACCACGCATCCTCATTAAGGTCAGTAAAGCCATACGTATCTGCTGTTATTTTCTCTCCATCAGCACTTATAAGCTTTGCGTTATCTCTACCAATCACCTTGTTATATATCGCACAGAATTCTGCGCGGGTAATCAATTTATACAAATTCAAATTCCCGTTTTCATCTCCCTGGATATATCCTGCATTATACATAATACTTGCATATTCTTCTTCGGATAACTCTGTATTATCTGTAAATCCAAGCCCAATACATATAAGTTTAAATGCTTCGCCACGCGTTACTGCGGTATCAGGATTCACCTTGCCTCCCTTTTTCACTTTATATGCACCTTTATAGTTCATATATTCCATTGCGCTTCTATACCATTCTCCCTCAATATCAACGAATACTGGAGATGCTGACTCATCATACACAAACCCATCCAGCTTATTATTCTGTTTTACAAGCCTGTGTATCATAGCTGATATCTCGCTTCTTAAAAGTGTCCCGTCAGCTCCCATTATGGTATCATTGTATCCGTATATATATGCAAAATCGCTCGTATATGTTTGCATATTTTCCTCATCATCCGGATCTGACTCACTAGGCGGAATCACATTCTCATCATCATCGGAAATTATTATTTCATCATCAGTACCTGCAACAACAATTTTTCCGTTAATACACCAATGCTCATTATAATACATGCTATACCATTCAACATCAAAATTATCTTCAGTCTGTTCACTAATAGTATATACTTTCCCGTCCTTTGTGTGAATATAATAATCCTCTCCCGCATACATTTGCTGAAGTTTTTTTAATACCTTATCTTTTTCGGGCTCTTTTGTCACATAACTTAATATTGTGTCCTCGGTAACACCTCCTCCACAAACAAGCTCAAAATCCTCATCTAGTTTTATATCTTTGTTAAGCGATGTGCTTACATTTATAATATTTATTAATTCTCCATCCTCTTGACAATCAATATAAAATTCTACTGCTGAATTTGTACTTTTCTTCTTTTCGTTAGCAGATACTGGTATAGACAAAAATACAGCAAATACAATAAACATTGAAATAAATCTCAAATATTTTGCCACCATCACATCATCCTCCTTTATTTTTTGTATGTTTTTAAAATAATCCAATCTTTTAAAATATCATAAAATTCATCATCACTTTTAGCAATACACCCTTTATCTTCCGAAATCTGTTCATAGGCTGCGGCGTATTCCTTTGTTAATACCGGCACACCTAATATAATAGCTTCGCCTATCACCATAGGATAGCCTTCATATACCGAACAAAGTACAAACAAATCAGAATTTTTTATATAAGGATAAGGATTAATTTTTACACCTTCAAAAACAACTAAACCATCAACATCTAATTCTTTTACCAGCTTTTTATTCTCTTTTAAATCAGGTCCATCACCAACTATTCTCCAACAAAAGTTTGTTATTCCTTCTCTTTTTAACCGCTGGCTGATCCTAATAATCATATCTAATCTCTTAGACGCATTATCAATACGTGCAACAGTAATTATGTTTAATTTATCATTTTCAAAACTAATCTTATTCTCTTCTGCTTGCCTAATAATTTTATCTCTATTAAAACGGTTATAAACCACTTCTGTTTTATCCGAATATTCCGGTAATAACAAATCCATTTTTTGCTTTACTGCATTTGACACACATACAATGCTATCAAAATCACTATATAATTTCCTGCAATAATCTTTGTCAAATCCACTCAAAACCGGATCTGTATGTATCCATGCAACTTTTTTTGCTGCTTTTACGTATTCGGACACATAAAGATTGGTACCTTGATAAAAGTAATTATTCGGCACATCATTAAAGTAGGAAACTGCGATATCATAATTTTCTTTAATATTAACTTTATCAAAAAATTTCCTGTATAACGCTTGTGAGCCTATAACACGCACCATAATCATATAAAACACTCTTGCAATAATATAAGGAAGCTTTTTTGATTTTACTACCGTGCGAAACGGTGTTGCAACCACCCTAAGCCCCTCAGGACCATATATAATATTTATTTTATCCGGCACATTTTCCAAAAGTTCTCCACCGGCAAACAAAAATAAGTCTATCAGGTACTCGTCTTCCTCCAACATATTACATAGTAAATTTATCAATGAAGTCTGTACTCCACCAACGCATAGGTTTTGTGCAACAAATAATACTTTCTTTCTCAACACACCACCTCCCCCACCTTATCTCGTTTACTGACATAGTAATTTAAAATCTTCGCCGTAATTGATATACCAAACACATTAACACACATCCTAATTGCTCTAAGCTTCTTTGTCTTTCCAAACCTTAACAAATACCTTAGTTTGCGCATACTGTCTAAAAACAGTTTTCTATCGTTATTCCCCAAAGCCCCAAGAAACGGAAATACCATTGCATATTCATATGCCAGGTACGAAAGAATATATTCTTTATACGGACTATCCTTACTTTTCATTTCCCACTTTTGTATAATATAAATCAAATCCTCAACACTTTTTTTATTCCCCCTGCTGCTTCTTGAGTTATTAACTTGGCGGTAAAAATATGTACCCTTATCATAGTACCTAAAATTTTTACCAAGAATAAGCATATTTAGTGTCCAATCTATATCCTCAGCAAACTTTTCTTCAGGAAAGCAAATGTTATTTTCTGTCAGAAATTTTCTTCTAATAATTTTTCCAGCACAGCTTGCAGGAAATTTATTAAATTTTGTTAAACTGTCCAAAATCTCTAATTTACTTGCACCATTTATATTACTTCGCGAAAAACCTTCATCCATAGGTATTTTAGTGCCGTTTGGATAAAACTTTACGGTTGGGAAAAAAATTACGTCACAATCCTCTTCAATATATATATTATCAAAAAAGTCCTGAGATAGAATATCATCTGAATCCAGAAAAATCACATAATCCCCCGTGGCTTTTTCCGCTCCGGTATTTCTTGCACTGCCTGCGCCAAAGTTTTCTGTATGATACACTAATATATTTTCACAATTTGATGCTAATTCATCGCAAAGTTCACCCGAACCGTCTGTTGACCCATCATCCACAAGTATAATCTCTGTTTTTCCTTCTTTGTCAGCTACGCTATCAACTGCAGCCTTTAAATACTCTCTGCAATTATAAACCGGTATAATTACACTATACCTCAACAGCAACCACCTCAGCTTTAGGCTCAAGTTCTTTCTTATCATTTATCAAAATATTGTACAGCTGATCGTATACTATGCTTTTATCATACGCTTTAATCTTCTGTTTGTTATATTCTCCCATATTTTGTCTTAGTTCTCCATCTAAAGCAAGCATATCAATTGCACATGCAAAACATTGAGCATTAAATCTGTCACAAAGAAATCCTCCTTTATTTTCATCAATTAAATCAGTGTTTCCCCGGATTTTTGAAGCAATAACCGGAAGTCCTGCTGCCATAGCCTCCATCATTGCAACAGACAGCCCCTCGCGGATAGACGGAAATATAAATATATCAGATGACTTTAATACCGCAAGAACATCTTCTCTAAATCCAAGAACATGAACTCTATCTTGCACATTATACTCTCGTGCCGCTTCTGTCAGTTTTTCTCTTGTATAGCCTATTCCACAAATGACATAGTGAACATTCTTATTTTTGCATCGGCTTATTGCCTCGATTGCCTTAATATGATTCTTGTTATTATTAAGCTCTCCTACTGAAACCAACAAGATATCCTGATCTGAAACACCAAATTCTTGTCTTATATCCTGTCTGTTATATGTATATTTGTTAATTTTATCTATATCAATTCCAACCCCATTAGTACGGTATATCTTCTTTGCGTGAATGTGTTTTTTGGCTCTATTATAATCTTCTTCATTTATTGTTATAAGAACATCTGTGCAATGTGCAAAAATTTTTTCTACCCAAAAATACAGAATCCAATTTAATTTAGGACTGCCTGTATAAAAATGAAAACCATGCGCAGTATAAATCACTCTGATCGGCTTTTTCTTTTTTACTCTATTAACTGCCATTCTCACAAATACACTTACAATTGGCGTATGGCAATGAATTATATCATAATCTCCCTCATCTATCAGCTTTTTAGTCTTTTGGTATATGTCAAATGATTTTAGAGTAAATGGTGACCTTAAAAAGCCTATCTGATGTGAAATTATGCCTTTTTCTTTCCATTTTTTTGAGTATTCGTCGATAGCGCCTTCAGAAACAGTGTTACCAGCTAAAAAGTTACATGCAATATGTACCTGATACCCGGCATTTTGCAAAATATCTATGTTCACACTGTTAAATAAATGTACCATTGAAGCTGTATTAGTTATAATTAATGCTTTCTTCATTATGCATCACATCCCGCACAAATATTTTCCAAGATAAGCCTTGCATAATCTTTTGCTTTTAATATCAACTCTTGAGGAAACTCATACTTAATCCCATTATCTAAAAAGGCTTTTATCTTTTGTATTTCTGTATTATTTATATCACACCCTTGCGCCGGATATCTAACATCACTAAGCATATTACTCATTTTTTCTCTATAAACAATTGGAAAAAAATCTATTCCCATTCTGATTGCAAGCACTCCCGAATGGAATCTTGCTCCGATAATTTTATCGCAGTAAGAATATGCTTTAATAATCTCCCCGCAAAAACCATGCCTGATTATTTCTGCCTTACAGGAATATTTCATCAAGCTCTTTACACAATTACAGGCATAAATATCATCCTCAGTACCTGTATTAAACGCTAACAAATATACTCCACGCCCAGTTTTTTCTACCCAATAATCTGCTGCCTCAGCCATACTTATATAATACTTACAATCACTTGCATCATTTTGTCTATGCAAAACAGAAATACCAAGCTTACCAGCTTCCGTTTCCTTTTTTAACCACTCATCCGGCATAGAAAACAGTATGTCTGGCAAACAAACAGCATTTAACCCATTATTTTTAAACCACAAATAGCTCTTTTGGTCACGGCACACAATTAATTTGAATTTTTGGAGCTTTTTGTATATCAGAAAATTCTTAATAAAACAGTCAAATGGCTCAATATTACATCCTACGCAATAGTCTGCAATATGCTTCCGCCTCAAAAACCATTTAATCTCACACCATAGTGCTGTGCGGGAATTTATCATAAACCCGCTGCCGGTAACAAGCAGTTTGGGAACACCCTCAGTCTCGCCGGTCAGGCACACATTAGGCTCATCAAGAATAATAGGTGAAACAGGCTTTCTTTCTTCTATTACAAAATCTATTTCAGGCAAACTGTGCACAATTATTTTCATCATATAATCATCGCCAAAATTACTATCAAAATATCCATCTAATAACACACGCATAAATTATGCCTCTTTTTCTGTATTATTTTCAGTCTTTCTGATGAGTATAAAGTACATTTCCTTTGCAACACTTGTCAGAATCCCCACCGCAAGCGCAAGAATTATACATATCGTAAAATAGAAAAACGAATTAGCACTGCTTTCTACTATGACACCCGATACGGCAACTACACTTTGCGATTCCCTGTAGTTATTATATTCTCCTATTACCTCTTTTGACAGACTACTGATAGAATTAAATCTATCACAAAGATTTGATAAGCTTTTTTCTATTTCATAATTTTCAATATTTTTATGCATTCCTTCTTCAAAAGCACTGATAACCTTTTCATATCGATTTTTATCTATATTGGCGTTTTCATAGTCAGTTCTATATTCAACATAGTCTGTCATCAACTGATCATACGTTGTCTGGTACTGAGCATATTCATCGTCTCGGGTTATTTCCTCGCGAACTTGGTCGCCCTGATTTTCTTCATTGCTAAAACGATCCCATAAATATTCACGGTTCTTTTTTGAGTATACATCCATCAATTCTTTTGCAGTTACCGCATATTGCTCATTTAAATTCATCAGCTGCTCAGTTTTTACAAGTTTATACCTCAAATTATTAATTAACTGAGAGTAGTTCTTAGATAATTGATTTTCCAATACCATTTGCTCTAATACAGCAAGATCAGATTCTTTCAATAATTTATATTTATCGGTTAAATCTTTAAGAGAGTAACCCGTTTTGTATGAGCGGTAATCAAAATCTGATGATATAATATTATTTAAATAGCTGATGTGAGAGTCTATTTTATCTTTTAAAACTTCTATGGTATCATAATAGTCATGCTGTATTGTTACATCTGGATCAAGAGCTGTAATATCATAATGATAGGTGTACTTTTTTGTATAATACTCTCGGTATTGATGAACAATAGAATATAACATATTACGAGCATAATCCGTATTCTCAGTTGTTTTTAGTGATACGGCATAATAAATAGGCGATTTTTTTTCTTCCTCCGTTTTCTCGTAATCCGAAAAATTTTCTATCCAGGATGCGTATTTTTCTTTCTCAGCAGTAGAAGTAATAGGTGTTATTGTCATATTACGTCTTATTGGTTCAACATTTATTTCCTCATACCCCAAAGTCATTGCAGCATTTTTTATAACAAGCGCACTGCTCATTTCATGCGGATCAATATTCATCCCATTTTCTGTAAGCCCGTTTTCCGCATCCTCTCCAACAAACTTTATTATAACTTTCGCAGTTGTGCTATGTGCAAGATTTATTGCCAAAGCGCATAGCACAATTGCTATTGCTACCAAAAATGAAATATATCTTTTGTTCTTTATTATGCAATCAAAGAAATTCTGGATTGTCATAGGCATCATTCACCTTCTTCCCACTGTTTTTTAAACAGCACAAAAACTTCCTAAAAAATACCGCAATACAATACAGTGAATAAAGTGCTGCAAATGAAAATACTGCTGTTTTTCCCACTAAAACAATAATGTACATTAAATCCTTACCATTTTCTACACCAGTGGCTAAAATACGTTCATATGTTACGTCATTAATGTACTCTTCATTTACAGTTATTGCCTTTTCAGAAAAATCATTAATCTTGTTTATGATGCCTTTTGACATTTCATCCGCTGTGTAAAATTCGCTTGAATTTGGCATATGTGAATTTGAAAATTGAGTTGCAAGATATTCATAATACTGTGCTGTATTAAGTGCCTCTTCTGCTTCTATCTTTGCAGCGTTCGCTTTTCGGGTAAGGTAGTCAATACCAATCTTGGTACGGCTCATATAAAATTCATCATTTATATCCAGCGACGGCACAAACGTAACTTTAGTAATATTGGGGTCATATATGTCTATCCCTTCAAGCATAACGTTATATTCTGCCATTTTCCTTCTATAAATATCTTTGTTATCGTTCGCAACATATTTTAGCTGTTTTAGTAACTTCTCTTTATCACTTGTTATTCCCTGCTCTATAACATACGATTTATAAGCTTCGATATCTACATTAAGTATTGAACTAAGTTGTGTATTTAAATCTCCAAAACTTATACCATCTTTAGAAACATACTGTACATGCTCATCATATCTTCCACTTACATATCTCGACATCTTTTCAACTATTCTCTGAAGTTCAGAGACTCTGTTAAAATGATCAAGTTGTTCCACATCACTCCATACCACATCGAAAAAATCTGCTTTTATAATATGAAGTTTTTCATACTGTTCAGAATATGCTTCGGCAAGCGCTTCGAGAATTTCTCTTTTTCCCGGCAGAGCAAAACTCTCACGTATTGCCTCAATACATGCATTTATACCACTGTCTTTTATCCTGTTTGATATTACAGAATATGTAATTGTATATCTGTTAGGGAAGTAATAGTAATCATTATTCCCATCCATTACTTTTTCCTGAATGGAGTTAAAACTTCCTATAGCAGAATTACTGGAAAGAGTAATGTGCTTTTTTAAAGTAACCGGATCTATTCTATTATCTACCTTTTCACAAGCAGCAGACAAAACATCCTCACTTAAAAGTTCATATATATCAAATGGCGAACCATCAGGATTATTACCTTGAGTTATTTCTGAAAATCGCAGCATCACTACAATATATGAACTGTTAAATGTAACCATAAGTATACATAATGTGCATATGGCTGCAACAAGAAATATACTGAAAATCAAAAACCAGTGTCTTCTTAAAAAACCTTTCCTCTTAGTAGTTACATTGCTTTTCTTTATGTATTTATTATCTCCCACCCCGGAGCGCACAGTCTCGTTTCCGGGCTCTGCTAATGCAGGTTTCATATATTATCTCCTTCATTATCATTATCTATCTTTTTATTTACTGCAAACGCTAGCGACGCATATATTATAAGATTCCAAAACGACTTAATGCTTGGATTAACTGTAAGAGTTAATGTAAGAGTCAATATTCCAACCAGTCCGACAGAAACATACGTTCTCTTCTTTACATTCCTCAAAAACGCTGCCAAGCATACACCGCAAAAGGATAATAAACCAAAAAAACCTTGATTATATAATACCTGTATAAAATTATTATGTGCTACTACCTCTTGCATCTTCCCAGCTACAATCATCATATGTTTAGCATTGATACCTCTTCCAACAAATAATTCCCAGGTTGAGTTTCCAATTTCACTTAGCATAGACAGCCAAATATCACCACGATATGTCCCACGGCTTTCTATTATTTCTTTAATGCTTAATCGCTCAACAATATTTTCAGGCAATACCGGTAATATTATGATCCAAAACATTGCCGCAGATATTATCAGTATGCACATAGTAACTATCATATTTTTAAAATCCTTTGCAGACAACACAACATGTGCTAACAGCGTGGCAATTACTGCCAGTAATCCTCCCCTCGATCCCGAAAGCAGAACCACATATATTCCCAGCAGCATCAGCACCACGGATAAAATAACCATTTTCTTTTTCTTTATTTTATCTAAACAAACTGCTATCGGAAGAATAAAAAAACCCGAAAAATAATTAGGATCACTCACTCCGCCAAATATTTGTATGGTGGTACGCTCTGCATATGATGCACCTCCAAATAAACCCATAAACACTATAATTGCTAACAAAACAATCTGCGCATTTTCAAATAGTTCTATTTCCTTTTCGTTGTATTTACGTATCGAAATACAAAACATTAATGCAGCATTTTGTATATAGCCCACAACAAACTCCATTGATTCACTGGATCTATCAGCAAACAGCGTTGTCATAACGCTTAATATGTAAACAACAAATAATCCCTGTACAATATTCAATTCTAAAGGTTCTTTGTAAAAAATTAGTGTCCCCAGCATAAACGCAGCAATCGGTATGGTTAATATTTTAAGAAAGGAGTCTCCGGCGCTATTTACCGTTATTGTCAGAGGCAGCGCTATAAAATATACTGCTGCAAGTATGCTGTGTATACCAATTCTTTCTCTACGCCCTGCTTGTAACACTATTCTTCCTCCAATATAAGGATAGTTGTTTATTGTAAAACAAAAACGCTACAACATAATTCGTATTATGTGGTGAAATAATATTAAAATACATAAAAATACGTTATTAATTTATCATGAATCATTAGGTTTGTCAATAAATTACTAAAACTTAATACGATTTTCTAAAATAGTGTATGTTGAATTAGACCGATGGATTAAGATAAGTGCCATTGGTCTAAAAAATGTGCAATAATTCTGAAATGTTTTTCTGAATTACCTTTTTGTGTAAAGGGTTTAATATATTTAGCAATTAAAATTTTTAATGTTTTACAACATAATACGAATTATGTGGTTTTATATTTTTTAACATCTTAAAAGTCCAAGCTTTTGGATTTGTCTTCTGTGAACGTCTCCGGATTCTATAGTAT
>CALXUL010000215.1 GCA_944391635.1 uncultured Clostridia bacterium
CTATTGCCTGCTTTTTTTTTATTTTTCTTTTAACGTACCTGTGTGCGCCGGCAAAGCCAAATGCGAAAAATCTAACTTCCTTCTTCGGAGTCTGCCGGCGTGTCGAAAGTTTGCAGACACGCTAAAACAGAGCAGTCGTTTAAAAGCCTGCTCTGTTTAAATTTTCGTTGATAAATCAATCCTCTATAAGCGCCGCCTGGGCTTTGTCCCATAATTCATACTGTACTTCTATTTCCTTTTCTATCTCAGAAACCTGCCCGGCAAGTTCAGAAATCTTCTCGTAATCTGAGGAAACCTCAACTGACGACATCTTTGTATTCAGTTTTTCTATCTCCGCCTCAAGCTCTGCAATCCGCGCTTCAGCTTTTTTGGAATCATTTTCGGCTTTGCGCTTTTTCGCCGCCTGCTGCTTTGCCATACGGTATTCCTCTGCCGCAGTTTTTTCAACAGGTTTTGAACTTTTGTCTTTTTCGGCAGTATACTTTTCAAGAAAATAATCATAGCCTCCCTCAAAGCTCAGCGTCCTGTTTTTTTGCATATAAACAACACGCGTTGCAAGGCGGTTTATAAAGTAACGGTCATGGCTTACCGCAAGAATCGTGCCGGCATATCCCGACAGTGCCGCCTCCAGCGCCTCGCGGGCATCTATATCAAGGTGGTTAGTCGGCTCGTCCAAAACAAGGAAATTAACTTCCAAAAGCGCAAGCTTTGTAAGCTCTACTCTTGCCCTCTCGCCGCCGGAGAGTTTCGCTATCTCTTTAAATACATCCTCGCCGACAAAACAAAATGCCGCAAGTGCGTTTCGCACCTCAGTTTCGGTAAGAGTCGGAAACTCGTCCCAAACCTCGTCAATAACAGTTTTATCCGGTGAAAGTTTTGACTGAATCTGGTCATAATAGCCTATCTTGATATTAGCCCCAATCTTAACTGTACCCCTGTCCTGCTCCAGTTCTCCTACTACCGCCTTTAAAAGCGTTGTTTTGCCGCAGCCATTAGGACCTATCAGAAACACACGCTCGCCGCGGCGTATATGAAGGTCGAAACCGGAGAAAACCTCTCTTCCCCCAAAGCTTTTCGCTACACCTTCACATATCAGCACATCATCTCCGCCGCCTCCGGCTTTTCCAAACCGGAACACAGCTCCGCCCGTCTCTTTATCCGGCTCCTCAAGTGTGCTTTTTAATTTATCCACTACCTTTTGTTTGCTCTCTGCTGTTTTGATGTTCTTCTCACGGTTCCAGCGTCTTTGCTGCTCAATAACGCTCTCCAAGCGCTCTATTTCACGCATTGTATTATCATAATTACGTTTCTGGCTCAGCCTCTCTATGTCACGTTGCCGTGCAAACTCGGTATACGGCAGGTTCATTGAATGGAATTTTTTATTCTCAAGCGAAAACGTCCTGTTCGTCACGCGGTCTAAAAAATATCGGTCGTGGCTTATTATGATAAATGCACAGTGCGACGAGCGGATAAAATCCTCCAGCCACCGCATAGAGTCTATATCAAGATGGTTTGTCGGCTCGTCAAGAAAAAGCAGATTACATCCGGACAAAAGTATCTTTGCAAGTGCAACACGCGTTTTTTGACCGCCCGAGAGCGCCGAAACCTTTTTATCAAGCTCATCCTCCGAAAACCCAAGCCCCATAAGCGCGGACCTTGCGCGGCTTCTATATGTAAGCCCGCCGGTTTGGATAAGCTGTTCCGAAAGCTTTGACTGCCGCAATATAAGCTGCTCATCGCCGTTTTTAGCGGTATTAAGCTCTAATTCTATATCGGCAAGTTCCTTTTCAATCTCTCTTTGGCTGTTAAAAATCCCAAGCACTTCTTCATATATGCTTATATTCTCATTTGCGCATGCAAACTGCTCAAGATAGCCAATTCGGGTAAATTTATTTTTGAATATTTCCCCGGAATCCGGTTCGCTTTCACCCAGCAGAATTTTTATCAAAGTTGATTTGCCGGCACCGTTTGCACCCACAAAGCCTATCTTATCATTATCATCAACCGAAAAACTCACATCTTCAAACAGCAGCTCGTCCGCGAAACTTTTTCTGATTGAATTGACGTTCAATAACACTTTTTATCCTACCTCATATCTTTTATTTTTGCATAGTTTCAACATAATCGTGAAGTATGGAGAACCCGTAATAAAGGTCAGGGCACCATTTTCCGCCGAGTTCCTCAAGGTATTTTACGCTCCCTGCCCAGGGCATTGATACAACTGACTGATACCTGCCATGCGTTTCGCCTACCGGCTCAAGTCCAAGATATGCCGACATATGGTTAAAATGCGCCCTTACGCCGTCGTCCGGCGTTTCAAAGCTTTCGTGGTCCTCGGTCGCATCCCCTGTCGCGCCGTATTTTTTTATACCTGCAAAATTATTCTGTTCCGGCAATACCGCACCGCCGTATTTACCACTGCCGGTTTCTTTTGCCGCCTGGGCATAGAGAATATCGGGGCGTATGCCTGTAATTTCTCCGTATTTCCAGTAAATATCCGCCGCCGCAATAAATGCCTCGGTTGCTCCGCGTGCTCTTGCCCATTCCTTCGCCTGCTCAAGGCTGACCGCGCTCTCGCCCACCATCGGGGTCTTAGACTGTATCACACCAAGCTCCGACGGCTGTATTGTAAGGCTTCCGTCCCGGGCCGACAGCGCGCGGTACAAAAACGAACACGCCTCGGCACGTGTGAGCGGCTCTTTGGGCAGAAGCTTGCCGCTATCGCCCGACATAAGACCCCGTTCAACCGCTATTGATACAAATTTTTTATATTTTGAATCCACATTTTTAGCATCAGTAAAATTATAGTCCAAGATAGACGGGTTTCTGAGGTTTGCAGCAGTCATACCATAAACCAGAACCATTGTCGCACAAAATTCCTCCCTGCTTACCTTTTCGGTTGGGTCTGCGTTATCCGGAAGCTCGGAGCCGCCGAACATATACTGCGAAATCGCACCTATATAACCATAGCTCCAGCGCATATCCTCTATATCAGAAAATACCGGCTCACGGTGTATACTCGCATCTATTCCAAACGCATCACAAAGCATCTTTGCCATCTGCTCTCTTGTAAGATTATCCCCAAGCGCAAGGTCGCCGTCCTCCATACCGCTTAGAATTTGCTTTTCCACGCAGTAATCAACCGCTTCCTTTGCCCAGTCAAATTCGGCAGCAAATACATTGATATTTATAAGCTGTGCTGCCAGCAGCATACACAAAAGTTTCTTTTTCATTTTTATTTCTCCCTAATTATTTAAATATGCCCCTACAATTATACTACTATGGGCGCTTTTTTTCAATAAATAACTCATCAATTTAATCAATTCTTAATTTTTCTAAAAAAAGGATGCAAAACCAATGGAAATATTGTATAATGGTGTATATACTATATAATAGAACTGAGGTAGGTTTTATGTTTGGAAACGATTGGGACGAGCTTCTTGTGTCCGAGCTTGAAAAAGATTATTATAAGGATTTGACGGAATTTTTAGATACCGAGTACTCACAGCATATCATATATCCGAAACGAAACGATATTTTTAACTCCTTGAAATTTACGCCTTACCGAGATGTAAATGTTGTTATCTTCGGTCAGGACCCCTACCATGGCGAGAATCAAGCGCACGGGCTTGCATTTTCGGTACAGCCAAATGTTGCGATCCCGCCGTCACTTTTAAATATATATAAAGAGATTTCAAACGAGCTTGGCTGCTATATTCCCAACAATGGGTGTCTTACAAAATGGGCGCGACAAGGCGTATTGCTTTTAAACAGTCTGCTTACCGTCCGCGCCGATACCCCGGGATCACATCAAAACAAAGGCTGGGAACAGTTTACCGACAGAATCTGCACGCTTCTTAGTGCACGCAGACAGCCGATAGTATTTCTCCTATGGGGCGCAAACGCAAGGCAGAAAGCGCCGCTTATCGACCAGACCCGGCATTTTATACTTGAAGCGCCGCACCCAAGCCCCCTGTCCGCATCCCGCGGATTTTTCGGCTGCGGGCATCTTGCTGAAACAAACAATATCCTGAAAGCCTTAAACCGTAAACCTATCGACTGGCAGATTGAAAACATATAGAGAGGTTTTTATTATGGAAAAATTGCTGATTATAGACGCAAACAGTCTGATAAACCGC
>CALXUL010000216.1 GCA_944391635.1 uncultured Clostridia bacterium
TCAAACCATAACTTTCGTGAATATAAAGTCCTTATCCAAAAGTAAAACACATGAGATAATCCCGTTGCGATTGCCGCTCCTGATGCTCCTAACATCGGAACAAGAATAAGATTAAGTACAAAGTTCAACGCCGTGACAGCCATTGAAAAATAAAGTGTATATTTTGTCTTTCTTGCGAAATCTATACCGGATACAGTTGTAGACACTATCATCGACATAACTGGATAAAAGAGCAAGAAAGGTAAAATGTACTTCGTACTCTCATATTTTTCGCTTAATAGTATGGGAAGAAAATTTTTAATTAACAAAATTCCCATAAAACAAGCACTTGCAAAAAGACTCACAACCTTTTGTACAAACTCATATTTATCATTTTCTACATTTTCAGCCTTCCATCGAAAAACAGTTGGCGTCCAAAATGTGGAAAATGCTTGTTGTAATATCAATACCATGTTAGCAAGTGTCATAGATACTTGATAATAACCCAATTCATTATAATCAGAAAAATATTTTATAAATACCTTATCTTCCCCATTAAATATAGTTCCAATAACAGTAGCTGGAACTAGTGGCAAAGCATAACTTGCCATCCTCCTCACTAAATTCCAATCAAAATACTCTTTTTTAAATTTTAGCATCTTATGGTATAGAACTATTAATATACCATCTCCAATATAATGTGAAATGATTGTACTATATACAATTGCTAAAAAGTCCTGACGTATATTGAAAAGAAAGAATAATGTACATGCAAAAGCAACAACTTTTACTATTAATGAAAAGAAAGAGTATTCTATAGTCCTTTCTTCCATTCTAAAATTTACAAGTATAAATCTTTCCACTAACAAAAAAGGCAAAGCTCCCAAGAGCAAGTAGACAACATCGACATGCTGATCTGATTCAAATAAGAAATAAGAAATACTTGATGCAAATGGGACTACAAGAAGAATTAGAATAATAGTAATAAAGCTTGGAACTATCATGGAATTAAAAAGAACCTTACCTTTATTATCATATTCATGATATTCTCTTATAAAAGCCTGATCAAAACCCAAATATGCAACCATAAGCAAAATCGTATATAACAAATTGAACATACTGGTTTTGCCATACTCATTAGGTAATAAATAATGTGTACATATTGGTACAGAAACAGCACTAAAAATTGCACCTAAAATTGGGCCAAGAGAAAACCCGATAAATTTTTTAATAGTTTTCATAATTAGTATTTCTCATCAAAAATTTTTCTCCATCTTTCTTTAAATTGTTCGTCAGAGAAAAATTCATCAATTGCCTTTCTGTTAATGTCTTTAAGCTCTATACAATCAGATTTGCAAATATCTGTTTCTGACAAATTTTCAGTAGAAAAGACTTTTGCTCCCATCTGTTCAAAGTAGCCCTTGCAACCGTTTTCAGGATTAATATAGACCCGTTTCCCCAAATATAGCAAACTTGCAATATTTCCCAATGCTTGTTGCCTGTTGTGATTAAAAATGGCGATATCAATGCCTGAGAGCAATTCCGTATATTTTTCGTATGTCATAAAATCAACCAATGGAATAAATTTATCCCCAAGTTTCTTATGGCCATACTCCATAATCTTTTCTCTATACTTTTGATTTTCTTTCGGATAAGACAAAACGCATTTAACTTTAATAGGTTTGTCTACATATTTTTCCAACATGTCAATTGCTTTTTCATATTGACACTCTTCCGTTGCCGAGTTTCCCAGCAAAATGTTTACCGTTTGTTTATCCTCTTCAGATACATCTACTTCCGGAGTGAAAAAATCATATGAATAAGACGCTAAATAAAACTTGGCATCAGTCATATAATGTTTACACAAAAACTCATAATCTCCCGGAATATAGCCAACTGCTTTCAACTTCCTTATAAATCGAATTCTCAGCTTTTCCCTTTTTGCCGTCTTTTCACGATCCCAATATGCATTGTATAAATCATAACCCCATATATTCCAAAAATACTTATTTCCTGCAATAGGTTGAAGGAGTAGTAATAATCTCAAATAAATGTCTGACAAAAACAGTGCGTGTATTATCACTTTATTTGCCGCCATTATTTTTCTAACTAAAAACAAACCACAACTCACTCTATTTGAAAAATCCCTACTGTACACAACATTTTTAGCACTTACGCTCTTTATGTCATTATCTGGTTTTTCCCCAAAAACCAAAAACAAGTGTTCTGACTCATCAAACAAACGATTGATTCTTTTAATATAATCCTCGGTAAATTTTTCATACGCAATCAAATGAAGTATCATTCTTAAACCTCTCCTATCGCATTTTGAAGAAAACTCTTGGCTTTGATTCTCTCATACTGCAAAATAGTATCTACAGCAGAATAATCAATCTTTTTATAAATATCGTTTTCATAAATTCCTGCTTCTAAATTTAAAATTTTAAGTAGTGACAACACCCTATTTTCAGTTCCTTTATAAGGAACTACAGTAAACTGTGTTCTGAAAATAACAGAAAAAGCTGTACCATGAAATGAGTTCGTAACAACATGGCTTGCATTGGCAATTAAGTTAATAAAATCTTTTGGTCCCACACCGGAAATATTGATAAAACCATTAGAATCTATTTTTTTCCACTCGTCAGCAATAATATAGACCGGTAAATGATGTTGCTCTGACAATCTTGTTGCGACCTCATTCACTTTATCATCGCTACCGAACGAGTAAACCAGTATGTAATCTTCATTAATTAATCTTTTGCCAAGAAGTTCATACCATTTACTTTCAGGCAAAAGCAGCGTAGGATCTATAATGCAATCTACATTTCCCTCAGGATTACACTGTTTTGCAAATTCAACATCATTAATTTCTCTTACTCCAATCCTTTTAAATGAACTTAGCATTTTTTGGTAAAAAGCAATTTCATCAGTAGTACGATCTGCATAACCCATACTAACCGCAAAAGCTATTTTTCGTTCTGAATCACTAACAAAATCCAGGAAAAAAGTCGAATTTGACTTGGTTATACGAGTATTCCATATCTGATCACTCCCAGTGATGTAAAAATCATATTGT
>CALXUL010000217.1 GCA_944391635.1 uncultured Clostridia bacterium
ATCCCAGCACGCCCAACAAAGGTGGAATATGTCGTAAAATAAAGACAAAATCCAGCCGCCTTGCCGCTGTATTCAGCAATAATCACCTTTGCTGCATTTTCATCGAACAGCCATTTCTCTATGAGCTTTTCGTCGGCTACTACAAGGTCCTGCATTTTTTCATACTCGGCAAGCTCGCGTATAAATGAAAGAATAATACCGCAGTCGGCACGCCCTGCCGGACGCAGAGTTATCATTATACCTCTCCCTCTGTCATTGTTGCGCCCATAAGAGTTCCTGCCGATTCAATAATCTGGATAAGCGAAACCGACGACTCTGGCACCTCAATTTTTTCAGGAGTTTGCGCCGGGTCAAACCCTGTATTTACCGACATATCCATATTGAAACCCTGGACATCAACCTGCATATCAAATGCCGCCTCTTCCACAACGGAATCCTGTATACGCATTCTAAAGTCCATCAAAAATCCCTCAAATGCATCAGCTGACGCGTCCTCTTCGCCTAAGTTTTTCATCATATCGCGAATCTTCTCCGGCGTAACCGATACCGTCATACTGCAGGAATTGTCGTCACCAAATTCCAATGTCATCATATTACTCTTTTCCATCGCTTCCATACCGGTTACTATATATTTAATTCCGTCAAACGCAAAAATACTGTCAATCACATTTGGCTGGTCCAAAGAGTTTCGGAAGATTTCACCAAAGCTTACCGCGCCGCCGTTTTGAAGCATTTCGGCAAGCTCCAATGAATTTTTCATTTCCTCTTCCGGCAGACCCGTAATCTTTGCTATGTATGATATATATTCTTCAAGCGTAATACAATACCATGAATTCTCCGAGAATAATTCTGCTACCGCGTCAATCTCTGTGCGGTACTCGGCAGGTACTGTTTCCTTAAGCCTTTCTATTGCATTAGTTTTAAAGTACATAGCTGAGTTTTCCATATCATATATGCCCTCAAAACTTACATCGGTAAGCTCAAAGTCCTGCTCGCCTGATTTAAAGAAAAGTTTAGAAAGGGTAATATTGCTCTTTGATTTTCCGTCCAAAACTCCGCCGGTGCCGTTTAGCAGAATCGTCATCTCAAAGCTTTCGGTATCGCTTACCGGAACCGACATCTCAAAGGACATATCCATTGTTTCGGTTCCGCTTTCGGGCTGTTTTATTTCCTGCATAAGAAATTTATATATATTGGGCATGGTATTTTCAAGGCTGTTAAAAAAACCGATATAGTCAACCGCGACAATATTTCTTGCCGTCTCATCCCAGCCTACCGATATATCAAGCCCCTGCAAAACTGCGCGAAGCGGGAAATATCCGTCAGGAATATCGTCCGGGATTGCTATCTCGTCAAATTCCGAACCTGCCTCCAGTATACTGCCGGAATCTTTGCTGTATCTTACGCTCCGTCCGCTATCCTTTGTAAATAAAACCGTGGCGCCTTCGTCTTCTGCTCCTACGCCGAACTTTGCAAGCTCGGCAGCGTCAACAAGCGTTCTGCCCTCGGCAATCTCGCAGTTTATTAAAATCTTCTCATCGTTATACACGCATTCGCTTGTTGCCGCAGATGCCGCCGTAGATATACCCATACAACATACTGCTGCCGCTGCAATTTTCCAGAACTTCATATAAATCGCTCCTTTACTTATTCATAAAGCGGATACTTTTTGCAAAGAGCCGCCACTCTTTGTCTTGCCTCGTCCTTTGTATTTTCAAAATCGCATACTGCCATTTTGATTATCTTTGCAATCTCACGCATATCCTCTTCCATAAACCCGCGTGATGTAGATGCAGGAGTTCCTATTCTGATACCGCTTGTTACAAACGGGCTTTGGGTATCAAACGGGATAGCGTTCTTATTAACGGTAATACCTACCTCGTCAAGGTTATGTTCTGCCTCTTTTCCGGTAACGCCCATCGGGGTTAAGTCAACCAGCATCAAATGGTTATCTGTGCCGCCCGAAACCAGCTTAAACCCTTCCTGCATGAGCGCGTCTGCAAGCGCCTTTGCGTTTTTAACAATCTGCTCCTGATACTTTTTAAATTCAGGCTTTAATGCCTCGCCGAAACATACCGCCTTGGATGCTATAACATGCATAAGCGGACCGCCCTGGATTCCGGGGAATACAGCTTTATTAAACTTTTTAGCCAGCTCCTCGTCATTGGTAAGGATAAGTCCGCCTCTGGGTCCGCGTAGTGTTTTATGCGTTGTAGTAGTAACCACATCAGCGCAGCCTATCGGGCTTGGGTGAAGTCCTGCCGCAACCAGACCTGCTATGTGCGCCATATCCACCATAAAATATGCGCCGACTTCTTTTGCTATTTCCGAGAATTTTTCAAAATCAATCGTTCTCGGATATGCCGAAGCGCCTGCAAGAATCATCTTTGGCTTTACTTCAAGCGCGATTTTTCTTACCTCGTCATAATCAATCGTGTTTGTGTCCTCGGTAACGCCGTAGGGTACGATATTGAAATATTTACCCGACATATTAACCGGGCTGCCGTGGCTTAAGTGCCCGCCGTGCGCAAGGCTCATTGACAAAACAGTGTCACCCGGAGTTAAAAGTGCGAAAAACACTGCCATATTTGCCTGTGCCCCGGAATGCGGCTGTACATTCGCAAACTTTGCACCGAAAAGTTCCTTTGCACGGTCGATTGCCAAATTCTCCGCAACGTCTACCCATTCGCAGCCGCCGTAATAACGCTTGCCGGGATAGCCCTCAGCATATTTATTAGTAAGCGGCGAGCCCATAGCCTCCATTACAGCCTCTGATACAAAGTTCTCCGACGCTATCAGCTCAATTTTATTTTGCTGACGTGAAATCTCGTTTTGAATAGCGTCATAAACCGCTTTGTCCTGTTCTTTCAGATTCTTAAACTCAAACATTTCTTAAAATCCTTTCTCTTTGGAGTTTTATGCAATTTTTCACTATTATAATTATACATTGAAATACAAAAAACTTCAAGTAGATATTGATTTTTTAATCAATAAAATATATAATTAACTACATCAAGAGGTGAGAATATGACTAAAAAGGAAAAAGTTCTTGAAATACGCAGTATTTTTGACAGCGTATACCCGGATGTAAAGTGTTCTCTTGACTATACCACGCCGCTTGAAATGCTGATTGCAACGCAGCTTTCGGCGCAGTGTACAGATGCGAGAGTGAATATTGTAACCAAAGACTTATTTAAAAGATACAAAAGCGCCGAAGATTATGCCGGCGCGGATATACTTGAGCTTCAGGAACTTATCCGCTCAGCAGGCTTTTACAAGAACAAATCGAAAAATATAATCGCCTGCTGCCGCAGGATTGCAGACGTATACGGCGGCATAGTCCCCGATACCATGGAGGAGCTTTTGACCCTTCCTGGCGTAGGCAGAAAAACCGCAAATCTTGTTTTAGGCGATATTTATCATAAACCGGCAATCGTGGTAGACACGCATTGTATACGTCTTACTAACCGCATTGGTCTGGTTAGCAGTAAAGACCCGGTCAAAATAGAATTTGCCCTTAAAAAAATCATTCCGGACGACTATCAGCTCCGGTTCTGCCATCAGCTGGTAAACCACGGCAGGGTCAGATGTACAGCAAGAAAACCCGACTGTGACTGTTGTGAAATCCGTGCCCTATGTAAACAAACCGGCGTATAAAACTCTAATATCCCCGAAAGCCCTGAAGCGGAAATATACAAAAAACTAATATCCCCGAGTAGGGGATATTTCTGTTTGTATTAAAAAAGGAGAAATTGATATTACTAATATCCCCGAGACGGGGATGTTTTTTCTGCTTTATTTGTATAATATATTTCTTCTCACTGATATTTACCCATCGCCAAAAAAAGGCAGTCTGCCGCTTTCTTTTTAAAAAGCGGCAGATTTTTATTTTTACGAATCGGTATGGTTAATAAACTATCATGGCGGTGGAAAACTTCTAAAAAAGAAGATTGGTTTTTCCGCATTTTGCTTTGCCTGCGCACACAGGGTACGTTAAAATACAAAT
>CALXUL010000218.1 GCA_944391635.1 uncultured Clostridia bacterium
ACCTGCTTTGAAGGATTATACATAATTAAGAATCAAATATATAAAGATGAGCGTGGGTACTTCGAAGAGAATTTTCATAAAACTGCTTTTATGGCTATGAAGTTGCCATATAATTTCGTTCAAGATAATTATTCTGTCAGTCGTAAGGGCGTTATTCGAGGCTTGCATTTTCAGATAAAAAAGCCACAAGGAAAATTGTTGCGTGTTGTTGAAGGAGAAGTTTTTGATGTAGCTGTGGATTTACGTAAAAGTAGTGCTACATTTGGAAAGTGGTTTGGTATCAGCATAAAAGCCGGAGAAGGCATTCAGGTTTGGATACCAGAAGGATTTGCACATGGTTTTCAAGTTCTTAGTGATTATGCCAAAGTGGCATATAAGTGTACTGACCTGTATGATCCGTTAGACGAAGGCGGTGTACGATGGAATGATGCACAGATTGATATAAAGTGGAAAACGCTCGATGTGCCAAATTTTGTTAGTGAAAAAGATAAAAACTTACCATTGTTTCAAAATACATATTATTTCAAATAACAATGTGAGGTGTTTAAATGCGCATAATAGTAACTGGTGCGAATGGTTATATTGGACGTCATGTAGTGAAAACATTATTATCTTTGGGAATAAGTGTTGCAGCGGTAGATAAAGAAACAACACATATAGATTCTCGTGCAGAACGGTATGCGATAGATATTTTTAATGAAAATGTTGATATTTACTCACTAACAAATAAGCCAGATATATTAATTCATATGGCATGGAGCGATGGATATAATCATCAAGCAATATCGCATCTACAAAATATGGAAAAACACTTTTTGTTTTGTGAAAGGATGTCTGCGGCCGGCATTAAAAAAATCATTTGTATGGGTACAGTTCACGAAATAGGTTACCATGTTGGCGTTGTAACGGAAAAAACACCGTGTGAGCCAAAATGTTTATATGGTGTGGCAAAAAACGCATTAAGGCAGGCTTTGTTTTCTAAACTTTTAAGCAAAACGTGTATAATCTGGATTCGTGTTTTTTCTGTGTATGGGGATGATTTACATTCTAATTCTGTTTTTTCAAAAATATTGAGTAGCGATAAATGCGGAGAAGAGTTTTTTAAATTAAACTCTGGATATAATCGCGGTGATTATATCCAGGTTGAGCGGCTGGCCGAACAGATTGCCGTCACGGCAATCCATGAAGATTCTAGTGGGATTTATCATTGTTGTACTGGGCAACCAATTACTTTGCGCGAGATGGTGGATTCATTTATTGCAGAAAATCACCTTACAATTAAGGCACAATATGGAGCTTTCCCTGAACGTTCATATGATAGTCCCGAAATTTATGGAGATAATACAAAGATTAAAAGAATTATGAAGGATAATGGATTATGGTAAATAATGATATATCAAATCGTTTGCTTGTTTATGGCTTTTTAGACAAAGACGGAATTGTAGATAATTATGTACTCTATCAATTAAGAGAATTGAAACAACACGTTTCTTATATAATTTTTGCAGTTGCAGGAAAACTATCGAACAAAAGCAGAAAAAAGATGATTAATTTGGTCGACGAAATAATGGTATATAACGATGCAACTTTTATAAAAGATTTGTATAGACAAGTTTTATCACAGTTGGACAAATATAGATTTTTACAGTTTGAAGAATTGATCATTTCCAATAATGATATGTATGGTCCGATATTCCCAATCAGCAAAGTGTTTGACCATTTCAAGAATTCGGATGTGGACTTTTGGGGCATTAGCAGATACTATAGTTGGGAAGAAAATAATGTTCCGGCGAACGGCTTTGTAAAAATGCCAGAGCATATACAAGATTATTTTCTTGTTATAAAGAAATCTGTCATTCATTCAGAAATGTTTCTTTCCTATTGGCAAAACGAAGAAACTATTTCAGATACACATCATTTGACACAATTCCTTGAAGCTAATGGATTCAGAAGCGATGTTTATGTACATACTGATTTTTGGAGAAATGTTTGTGTAGCTCCGCTATGGTTTGAAGCATCGGAATTGATAATCGAAAATCAGATTCCTTATTTTGATAGACGGGTTTTTATAAATGACAATTATAAGAATATAACATCCTGCACTTTTGGAGAGCAAGTGCAAAAAATATTACAATTTATTAGAGAAGAAACGAATTATGACGAAAAATTAATATGGGAAAATGCGTTAAGATGTACTAATATGTCAGATTTACATAATAATGCAAGACTAATAAATGTACTATCAGATCGTATTTTATCCCATAAAGAACATAAAAGAAAAATTCTACTTGTAATTCATGCGTATTATTCCGATTGTGTTAGTTTTGTATTAAGATATATTAGAAGATTTCCTCGGCATGGAGATGTGCTGATTGTTACACCTTCGGAAGAAGTAAAACTACAATATGATTTGGAAATAAAAAACAGCAATATTCCAAATCACGTCATTATAAATCTCATACCAAACCGTGGCAGAGATGTTTCCGGATTACTTGTAGGTGCAAAACCATATGTATATCAATATGATTTGGTGTTTTTTGTCCATGATAAAAAAACAACACATGTTTCTCCTTGCTCTATAGGATATTCGTGGCAAAAAAAATGTTTTGAAAACCTAATGTGTTCTGAAATATATGTAGAAAACATTGTAAACTTGTTTGAACAAGAAAAACATCTTGGCATGGCATTTCCACCTCCACCATATAATGTTGCAAATCATTACAGATATCTTGTTGGCTGGGAATGGTCTAATTCTTTCGCTGCATCAAAACAGTTGTTAGAACAATTTAAAATAAAGTCAGAGTATACAGAAGACAAACCTCCCATTGCACCATTTGGTACTATGTTTGTGTTTAGACCAAAAGCATTAAAAAAACTATTTAATGGTCCTAAAAAGCATGGGTGGAATTATGACGATTTCCCGGAAGAACCTATTAAAACTGATGGAACTATGCTTCATGGTTTGGAACGAGCTTATCCGTTTTTTGTGCAAGATGAAGGGTATTATGTTTCGTGGATTCTAAACGAGTCATGGGCTGCAAATGAAATTAGAAATTATTTGACTGGTTGGACGGAGGCACGAAAACTGATAAAACCTTTATTTTTTGGATGGTAAAACAACGTATTAGTTTAGAAGGGAGCTTAATATGAGAGCATGTTTACCAGCAACCGAAAAAATACCTACTAGTTCTTATTTTGGGATATCTTTACCGCTCAGTGTAATATTAGCAACACCGGAAACAAAAATGTGGTATTATGAGAACTTTATTAATATTTACATGGAACCACAAGGAAATC
>CALXUL010000219.1 GCA_944391635.1 uncultured Clostridia bacterium
CGCCCCTAATTCTTTTGTCCTCCTGCAATAGTCCAAGCCTTTATTAAAATTCCCTTCTAAATCTCCTTCAGGTGCTATTTGCAATAGTGCAACTTTTAGATGTTTCATCATACATACCTCATATCCACCACTGAGGAATTATTTCCCCAAGCTTTATTATGTATCCACTGCTATAATCCATCATTATTTCGATATCCCTACACTTTTCTGGCATAATCTGTACCATAAGCTCACGACACGCTCCGCAAGGCGTACCGGTTTTCCCCGACGGCATAATTGTCAATACCTTGTCTATTTCATGTTCTCCGTTTGTTATCATGTTAAAAATCGCATTTCTTTCCGCACAAATACCGAGAGATGAACATGTATCAACACAAATTCCAGTATATATTTTCCTGTTTTTTGACAAAATTGCTGCTCCTACGCCGCCTGCTTCTACGTATCCTGAAATTTGTCGGTGTTTTTGAACTCTTTTTGCTGCATTATAAAGTTCTTCCCAAACAGGATCCATAAAATCTCCTCCTGACTTTTACATATTCAAAATAATTTATTATATCCCCAGTCTTTCTAAAAAACCTTCGCATCCTTTTAAAATATCATTCCACGCCGTATTAAAATCCCCGGTATACCAGGGGTCTGCAACATCAGCAGAACTGTTTGCAAAACTCATTAGAAGCCTTACTTTCGAGTATGGATCATCGCCTACAAACCTTTTCATATTCCTCAAGTTATACCTGTCCATTGCTATAATATAATCAAAATATAAATAGTCTTCTTTCGTCATCTGCCTTGCGGTTTTTCCTTTGCAGGATATTCCGTGTTCTGCAAGCATTTTCATTGCCGGAGGATATACAGGGTTTCCTATTTCTTCTGTACTTGTAGCGCAGGATGATATCTCAAACTTTTCAGCTATTCCCCTCTCCTCCACCAATTTTTTTAAAATAAATTCAGCCATCGGGCTTCTGCAAATATTGCCATGGCATACGAACAGTACTTTTATCATATTCTCCTCCATACTAATTTAAAATAATCTCTTTAAGCTTTCGCCTGTATATCTTATAATCAGGGCATACCTTTAATAATTCTTTATAAAAATCCTTTGAATGATTAGGCTGCAAAAAATGAGTAAACTCATGAAGTACGACATATTCAATACATTTTCTATCTGCATATTTTAGATTTAAATTAAACGTCAATATCCCTTTTGTACTGTGACAACTCCCCCATCGTGATACCATTTTCCTAAAACGTATCACAGGATATTCTATCCCTAATTTTTGATAGTAAGGATATACCTCCTGGCATATTTCTAAAATAACATTTTGTATTTTTTCGTCAGAATAATGACAAACCGGCTGATACTTTTTCATTTTTTCAAATTTATCAAGCGCCTTAAAAATAAAATCCTTTTTACTGTAAACAAAATCCCTGACCTCCGCTTTGCTTACCTTTCGCGGCGCAGAAACATGTATACTTCCATCCGGTTTAATTCGGAGGTTAATATTTTTAACTCTTTTATACTCAAGTGTATATACAATTTCTATATTTGCAGATTCCATCAACTATACCCTTCTTTTCTGTTATAATTATATTTTATTTTTTAACTCCTGTCAATTTTTAATTACATACTGTCAATATTTTAAAACGCTTGAATTTAAAATTTCCAATGATATAATATATCTAAATTATTACGATTAAGCAGGAGAACAGTTATGGAATGTTTAAAATTTGATTTATCACAAAACTGCGGTAAGTTTAAAATTCTAAATGCAACAAACGGCGGTCCCTGGCACAAGCGCCATGCAACCGACCAATACAGGAGCAATTTTGAAGAATATAAAGCAGCCCATATTCCCTATCAGAGAAATCATGACTCAAACCTTGATTCATCAATTTACGGCGCGCCATACGCGCATGATATATCTGCCATCTTCCCCGACTTTGACAAAGACCCCTTTAACCCGGAGTCATATGACTTTGCATGCACCGACGAGTCAATTCTCACTTGTCTTGAAGCAGGCACTAAGACATTTTTCAGACTTGGTCAATCTATCGAGCATCAGATAAAAAAACATGCCACGCTTGCACCGAAAGATTTTAAAAAATGGGCAGTAATATGCGAACACATTATCCGTCACTACAACGAGGGCTGGGCAAATGGGTACAGACTCGGAATTGAATACTGGGAAATTTGGAACGAACCTGACCTCGACCCGGATAATTCCGACAATAAGCGTACCTGGGGCGGAACAAAATCTGAGTTTTTTGACTTGTTTAAAACTGCATCAAAGCATCTGAAAACGCTTTTTCCAAATCTCAAAATAGGCGGTCCGGCACTTGCCTGGGATTATGAATGGGCAGATGAGTTTCTTTCCCAAATGCAAAAACGCTCTGTTAAAATTGACTTTTTTTCCTGGCATATCTACTGCACCTCACCTGACGATATTGCAAAAAGAGCAGAAGCGATTAAAGCGCTTTTATTAAAACACGGTTACAAAAACACAGAAAGTATTTTAAATGAATGGAATTATGTAAAAAACTGGGACGATAAATTTGTGTACAGCATCCAAACGATTCATGGCATTAAAGGCGCAGCGTTTATAATGTCTTGTATCACTCTTGCACAACGCCTTCCGATAGATATGATGATGTATTATGACACAAGACCTTCTGCATTCTGCGGGGTATTTGACTTTTATACATATAAGCCTTTAAAAGGATATTACCCGCTTAAATGGTATGGTTTATTCTACAGTCTGGACTATGAAACAAAATGTCAAAACCAAATTAAGAATATCTATTCTCTTTGCGGGGTAGATAAAAACGGTAAATCCCTTACGGTAATAACGAATTATTCTGATGACGAAACCACACCTGACATTTCATTCACTATTGATTTTGGCAAAAAGGCAGAGTATGATATATTCCTTTTAGATTCAGCACACGATGCAGAGCTTATAAAAACCACAAATGAGCTTTGCTTTACCCTGCCGCTTTACTCAGTCCTTCTTATTAAGGAAAAATAAATTACTGCCGGTTTCTTAGATTGAAAAATCACGCCTGTATTGCAGCGGCTTTTGTCCCGTATGATTTTTAAAGTGTGTTATGAAATTGCTCGTATCTGAAAAACCACATTTCTGAGCAATTTCTGCCACACTTTTTTTTGTTGTTCGAAGAAGAGTTTTGGAAATATTAATTCTGTAATTTGTAAGATAACTGTACGGTGTAATACCCACTGCCCTTTTAAATTGTCTTATAAAGTGATATTTTGATACATGGATACTCTTTATAATATCATCAAGGCAAATCGGTTCGGAATAATGCTTTTGTATATACCTAACTGCTATTTCAATATTCTCTTCATTTTCTTTCACCAGTTTATCTTCCTCAAGCGCTGCAACACACACTGTACTTACAATTTCATGCATTTGTTTTGAAATACGCATTGACCCTATTGTGTCAGTCTGATTTATTTTCATAACAAGTTCCGATACATCAGCTTCAAAACTTTCATAATTTCTTATTTTTACAGCCTTAATTATATTATCAGGATATATTGCCTCAAATACCGGCAGAGCGCCGCTGCCGTTAAAATGCACCCAGTAAAATTCCCACTTTTCTGTAAGACTAAAATATTCGTGCGGCATATGGCAGTCAATTATTACACATTCTGTACCGCATAATTCAACTGTTTGATTCTCAGACTTTACCTGTCCCTTTCCTCTTATCGTATAAATAAGCAAAAAGCTGTCAAGTGTATCCCTCTTTATTTTATAATCAGAAAACGCTGTAAAACGTCCTGATTCATACACATAAAACGGCAATTTTTTAGCTAATCCGGTAGGTGTTGCTGTTATCCAGACAGAGCTGTCAGCAATATTTTCATCAAATCTGCCCATAATAAAATCACCTCAAACACATTCTACCAGACTCTAATTCATATTGCAACATTTCTTTGAGCAATTATTTCATATTTTATGGCAATAAAACATGATGATTTTATTCTAATCAAGTAGTATAATTAAACTACAACAATTTGAAAACCTTATATAGCTTTAAATTATTTCATAAATGGAGGAGATAAAATGGGTAAAGTGATTTTTAGACAAGAAAAAATTATAATACCAACCTATGAAATTGCGCCTTACGACAAAAACCCAATGTTCCTTGAAAAACGTGTCTATCAAGGCTCAAGCGGCAGAGTTTATCCGCACCCGGTATGCGAAGGCGTTTCGGATACAAAAACCGACAAAGAATATAACGCTCTGTTTTTGGAAAATGATTATATCCTTGTTATGATACTGCCCGAAATAGGCGGCAAAATCCAGCGCCTTTATGACAAAACAAACGGATATGACGCTGTATACTATAATGAAGTAATAAAACCGGCACTTGTCGGACTTGCCGGACCTTGGATTTCAGGCGGAATAGAATTTAACTGGCCGCAGCATCACCGACCGTCAACCTTTGATGCAGTTGACTACACTGTAAATAAAAACGCCGACGGTTCTGTTACCGTATGGGTTGGCGAAACAGAAAAAATGTTTCACACCAAAGCAGCGGCAGGATTTACTGTTTATCCCGACAAAGCCTATCTTGAAGTAAAAGGTCAAATCTATAATCCTACCAGCCGTCCTCAGACTTTTTTATGGTGGGCAAACCCAGCTGTAGCTGTAAATGATTACACACAGTCAATCTTTCCGCCCGATGTACATGCCGTAATGGATCATGGCAAACGGGACGTTTCAAAATTTCCCATATCCGACAGCGTATATTACAAAATAGATTACGCGCCCGGAACTGACATTTCACGTTATAAAAATATCCCTGTTCCCACATCATATATGGCATATCATTCTGACTTTGACTTTGTCGGCAACTATGACTATAAAAAAGAAGCCGGGCTTTTACATATTGCTGACCACCATGTTTCTCCCGGAAAAAAGCAATGGACTTGGGGCAACGGCGACTTTGGAAGAGCATGGGACCGTAATCTAACCGATAATAACGGTCCGTACATCGAGCTTATGACCGGCGTATTTACCGATAACCAGCCTGATTTCACCTTCTTAAAACCATATGAAGAAAAAAGGTTTACCCAATACTTTATGCCATATAAAGCTGTGGGCGCGGTTAAAAACGCCTCGCTTGACGCTGCAATTAATATCGAGCAAGACGAATTAAATATAAAGATAACTGTCTACACGCCATCAGGGCTTGAAAATACCGATTTAAAGCTATATAATAATGACAAAGTAATTTATGAAACCAAGCTCAGCTTAAAGCCTGCTAAGGTATATTTTGATGAAATTCCGGCAAATGCTGTATCTTCTGATAACATCACTGCGAAACTTTTTAATGGCTCAAAAGTAATTCTATCATATACGACGGAAAAAATATCAGAACCAACCCCATCTCCTGCGGAAGCAATCCCTGAGCCGGAATTGCTTGATACTAACGAAAAACTTTTTCTTGCAGCAGTACATCTTGAACAATACCGCCATGCTACCTACTCTCCAGAGCCTTATTATCTTGAAGGATTAAAACGCGACCCATCTGATTTACGCATAAATAATGGCTACGGTAAGTATCTTTACGGAAAAGGAAAATTTACTGAAAGTATAAAATACTTTAAAGCGGCAATCAAAGCCTCAACCTGGAAAAACCCAAATCCTTACGACTGTGAACCGTACTATAATCTCGGTATTTCACTTAGAGCCTGCGGAAAAATCAATGAAGCGTATGACGCATTTTTTAAAGCAATATGGGATGCAAATATGCAGGATAAAGCATTTTATCAGCTCGCGTGTATTTGCTGCATGCTTGGAGAATATGAAAAGGCTTATTCTTTTGTTGAAGAATCTCTTATTCGCGGGCTTCACAACATAAAAGCACGTACTCTAAAAACAGTTCTGCTGCGGCTTTTAGGAAAAAATACCGACGCTATCGCATTTGCTAAAAAAACTTTGGAAATTGACCCGCTCGATAAAGCTGCAAGATATGAGCTTTATATTTTAACAAAGAGCGGACTGAATGAATTTTGCGACATTATGCGAAATGATAATCATAATTATATTGAACTTGCGCTTTCATATATAGAAGCCGGATTTTTAGATGATGCAGACAGCATACTAAACCTTGCACCAAACAAAAATGAGCCAATGGTTCACTATTACAGATATTTCTGCAAAAATAACATAACTGAACTTACATCTGCCGAAAACAGCAGTCCCCTATACTGTTTTCCTAACCGTCTGGAAGATATAGATGTTCTTAAAAAAGCCATTGATAATGGAGGAAATTTTGCTGCTTATTACCTGGGAAATTTATTCTACGATAAAGGGTGCTGGGAAGACTCGGTACGGCTTTGGCAGATGTGTGCAGAAAAAATAAACCTGCCAACTGTGTACCGAAACTTATCGCTTGCATATTACAACAAAATGAATTTACCGGACAAAGCAAAAGCCGCTATGGAAAAAGCTTTTTCGATGGATAAAACCGACGCACGCATATTCTTTGAATATGACCAGCTTTTAAAAGCCCTTAACCTGCCTTTTGAAAAACGCCTTGAAAATATGGAGAAAAACTCCGCACTTTTAGAAAAGCGTGATGATTTATACACCGAATATATAACACTCCTTAATCTAAACTGTGAATATGAAAAGGCGTATAGTAAAATTATGAGCCATAATTTCCACCCTTGGGAAGGCGGCGAGGGGAAAATTACTGCGCAGTACCGAATTTCTTTAATAAACTTAGCCAAAGCAAGCGAAAGTAAAAAAGCAATCGAACTTTTAGAAAAAGCATTGACTTATCCCCACAACCTCGGTGAAGGCAAACTTGCAGGGTGCCTTGATAATGACATATACTATATGTTAGGGCTTCTTTACAGTGACTGCGAAAAAAGAAAGAACGCTCTTTCTTTAGCTTCCCGCGGCAAGTTTGAGCTTACAAGCGCCATGTACTACAACGACCAGCCCCCCGAAATGATGTATTATGCCGCCTTGGCAATAAATGAGCTGGGGGACACAGTGCGGGCACAAAAACGGTTTGATGCGTTTATTGAATACGCCAAAAACCATTATAATGACAAGATCAAAATAGATTATTTTGCAGTATCTCTTCCCGACTTTTTGATTTTTGATGCGGACTTAGACAAGAAAAACAAAGTCCATTGCCTGTATATGGAAGCGCTTGGATACCTTGGCAAAGGATACTTTTCCAAAGCGAAAGAACTCGCAGAAAAAGGGCTTATATTCGACTGTTGTCATATGGGGCTTTATGATATACTAAAAAAATAGGAGCACAACTGCCATGCGATACGAATTTGAAAGCTATAATAAATCCGAAATACTTACTAACCATTTAAAAATGGGCGGCAAGAACCCTTGTGGCGAAACAATCGACGTTTCAAGCCTGTATTTTCTGCGCTCAGGACGTCCGTGGATTGGAATTGTAGGCGAATACCATTTTGTCCGCGATAACAGCAGAAACTGGTATCGCGAACTATGTAAAATCAAAGCCGGTGGTGTCACGATTATTTCAACCTATCTATTCTGGATTTACCATGAAGAAACAGAAGGCGTGTTTGATTTTAGCGGTGACCGTGACATTCGGAAGTTTGTTACAACAGCAAAAAAATGCGGACTTGATGTTATAATCAGGATAGGTCCCTGGGCGCACGGTGAATGCAGAAACGGCGGATTCCCGGATTGGCTTATTAAAAAACCGTATAAGCTTCGCGACAACAACAGCAAATATATGGCAAAGGTAAAGATTTGGTATGAGAAAATATATGAGCAATTACAGGGACTATTCTTTGAAGACGGCGGAAATATTATAGGCATCCAATTTGAAAATGAACTTGTAGATAACGCTGAACATTTACTGGAACTAAAAAAACTTGCCCTTAAAATTGGGTTTAAAGCCCCAATATATACCGTAACCGGCTGGAACAGCGCATACGGCGCAAAAATCCCGACAGATGACGTTGTGCCTGTATTTGGCGCATATCCGGAAGCTCCCTGGACAGAGCATATAAAACCGCTTGGTATTTCTCCTCAATATGTGTTTTCCAAAACCAGAAACGACTCTGCTATTGGAAAAGACCTGATAAATGATACTGACGAAACAGGCTGGCGGCTTCCTTATGAGCGATACCCGTTTGCCACATGCGAACTTGGCGGCGGAATACAAGTCACCCACCACAGGCGTCCTGTCATAAATGCGTATGACATATACGCTCTATCTCTTGTAAAGCTCGGATCCGGCAATAATCTTGTAGGATATTATATGTATAAGGGCGGCTGTAATAAAATCGGCAAGCTTACTACTCTTAACGAATCAAAAGAAACCGGATACCCTAACGACTACACAATTATATCCTATGATTTTCAGGCGCCTATTTCTCAATACGGCGAAATCCGTGAACATTACCGTCTGCTTAATATGCTTCATATGTTTATAAATGATTTCTCAAACATTTTAGCGCCAATGGAATATGTTGAGGCAAAGTCAAAAGCCACACCGGACAATCTCACTGATTTAAGGTATTGCATGCGTACAGACGGAAATAGCGGATTTATATTTATAAACCATTATCAGCGTCTTGGCAAGCTGTCTGACGTAAAAAATGTTGTAATTGATACAGGTTCTGTGAAATTCCCGCCATTTGACGTTTGCGGGCAAGTATCATTTATTATGCCTTTTAACATAGATTTATCAGGCAACCTCTTAAAGTATGCTACTGCACAATTGCTCTGCAAAGTTAAGAATACTTACTTTTTCTCAAGAATTGACGGCATAGAAGCTGAATTTGAGTTTTCCGGCAAAGACAAAATTAAATTATCACCCGGAGAAATTATCAAAATTAACAATATCCAGATTGTTGTACTTTCGTCTGATCAAGCAAGATTCGCCCGCAAACTTTCAGGCAGTCTTTATATCGGATGCGGCTGTGATATTTATGAATACTCGGGAAAAATCTGCTCGGCAAGTCTTGGTAGTTTTTCTTACGACAAATGGCAGGAAAACGGTTTTCGGCGTTTTTATAAAAAGAACGATTTACCTTGCAGCACTTTTACCTTAGAGCCTTCTAAAGAACCCTTTAGCCCAAAATATGAAAATGAATTATCCATTGGCGGAGAGCGAAAACGGACTTGGAAAAAACTTAATGTGTGCGGAAATAACGGCTTTATAGAGATAACAGAAAAATATGACACAGCACAAATCTATGCCGACGGCAAGCTTATTGCGGATAATTTCTATTACGGAAAACCTTGGCGGATACCAGCAAAGCTTCTTTATAACAAAGATTGTTATTTAGTTATGTCAGAAATGAAAAATGATTTTTACAAGGAGTTTTAACATATATGAAAATTATGGATTTATCAGGCGAATGGAATTATAAAACAGATTACAATAACGAGGGGATTATTAAAGAATTTTTTAAAGACAAGTTTGAAAATGAAGGCTTTATCCTTCCTGCCTCCGCCTGCGAAAATGGGATTGGTAAAAAACAGGAATATTATGATACTCTTACCCCCAAGGCCGTCCGTGCGCCAAGAGAAAAATTTGAATATATCGCTCCCTTATGGCTCCAGAAAAAAATTACTGTTCCCAAAGAATTTGACGGTAAATTTTTAAGACTCTATCTTGAGAGAGTGAATATTGCCTCAGAACTTTGGATTGACCAAGAAAAAATCTCAAGACAAATAATCGAGCTGTCTGCTCCGCATATTTATAATTTAACCGGAAAACTAACATCCGGCGAACACATTCTTACACTACGTATTGACAACACAAACCTCATCAACATTGACAATATGGCAAGCGGTTACAGTATTGACACACAAGGTATTTGGAATGGTATAATCGGCAAGATTGAGCTTCAATGCGAAGAAATTTTTCATTTGGAAAATGTTGAAATTTATCCTTCAGAAAAAGGTATTGATATACGACTTGTTGAAACAAGTGACGTATACTCACCTACAATAGTAAAAGAAGCACAGTTAGAGCTTGCTGTTACCACTCCTTACGGAGAAGAGCTCCCATCAAAGCGTGTTAACGTAGAGATTTATAATTCCAGACAAGTTGAACATATATTTTATGAAATCTCTGATATTATATTTTGGGATGAATTTAACCCAAAACTGTATACTCTTGAGATTTGCTACACCTGCGAAGGAATATGCGACAGGAAAAGTTTTAAATTCGGTATGCGCACAATTAAATCACAAAATAAACAGATTTTACTAAACAA
>CALXUL010000220.1 GCA_944391635.1 uncultured Clostridia bacterium
GCTTATGATTGCGCTGCCGTTTGGGCTTGATAATGTTTTTGAACAGTACGTAAAGACATTGTCATCATATCCGTACTTTACAGTAAATGCTTATAATTTGTGGGCGGCATTTGGGCTTAACTGGGCAAAACTTAATACGGCAGCGTCTTTAATGGGACCGTTGCTGATAGTAATTATTGTCATTGTTTCAGCGATGATTTATTATAAATGTAAGGGTAGAGAAAAATATTTTTTTGTTTCGGCATTTATATGTTTTATGGTATTTATGCTGTCCACAAAAATGCATGACCGCTATGGTTATCCGGCGATGATTTTTTTGCTTGCAGCCTATGCTGTATGCGGCAGGACAAGCAGTTTTGCAGCTTATACAGCTGTGAGTGCTACACAATTTTTTAATGCGGCATATATTTTGTTTTATTATAATAGTAAAACTTATTATTCGTCAATACAGCCGCAGGTGGCAATTGCAGGAGGCTTTGCGGCAATCATTGCATGTGCGGTGGTTTTGTATGCGGCAAAGGAAATAATTGACGGAAAAGAGGTTATGGCGCAAGAGGCAAGCTCATCTTTGAAGAAAAGCGAACAGACAAGAAAAAGCCGTTTTGAATGGACACCCGCCTCATCTCTTGAAGATTATAAAATGACTAAAAAAGACGCTATTATCCTTTGTGCGCTTATTGCGGTATACTCGGTAATTGCACTTTGGAATCTTGGCGATACCAAGGCTCCGCAAAGCGGGATTACACTTGAGAATGAAAGCATCGAACTTAAGGTGGGCGCAAAAGACGGCATCTCACAGATGCGGCTTTACATCGGACCGTATCATATAAACGAGAATAACACAATGACGGTAACTTTCTTTGATGAGAATAATACCGAAACAGCCAGACATACAATTGAAAAAGAGTCGGTTTTTGAATGGGAAATGATAGATATTGACGTGCCGAATGCAGAGAAAGTTACTTTTTCAACAGAAGGAAAAGTGCAGATTATTGAGGCGGCATTTGTAGATAAGAATGGACAGCTGATAACCGATTTGGACAATAGCCCCATATTTGATGAACAGGAGCTTGTTCCGGATAGGTCAACTTATCTCAACGGCACATATTTTGACGAAATATATCATGCCCGGACCGCATATGAGTTTGTACACGGGATAGAGGTTTATGAATGGACACATCCGCCGCTTGGGAAGGTGTTGATTTCAATCGGTATAGAGATATTCGGAATGACACCGTTCGGATGGCGGATTATAGGGACGCTGTTTGGGATATTTATGATACCGGCAATATACCTTTTTGCGAAAAAAATGTTTGGGAGAACGGATATTACGGCATTTTGTGCAGTATTGTTCACTTTTGACTTTATGCATTTTGCCCAGACACGTATTTCAACAATTGATGTGTACGTGACATTCTTTATAATACTTATGTATTTATTTATGCTTATGTATTATAGGATGAGTTTTTACGATACGCCTCTTCGTAAGACGTTTGTACCGCTGGGTTTGTGCGGTATTTGCTTTGGGCTTGGCGCAGCATCAAAGTGGACGGGGCTTTATGCCGGAGCGGGACTTGCGGTAATATTCTTTATTACGCTCTATCGCAGGTATAAGGAGTATGAGTATGCTCTCGCACAGTCACATCAATCGTCATCTAAGGCTGAGAATAAGCATATAATAGAATGTTTCCCTAAATATGCAAAGAGTACGGTGCTGTTTTGCGTAATATTCTTTGTGCTGATTCCTGCGGCTATATATCTTTTGTCATATATTCCGTTTATGAACTCAAACGGCACAGGAATAGCAGGGGTAATCAAGAACCAGACAGATATGTTCAGGTATCATAGCAATGTTACCCAGGAACACAGTTTTTCTTCATCATGGTATCAATGGCCGATTATGTATCGTCCTATATGGTTTTATTCGGGGACGGTATCGGATACGGTAAAGGAAGGAATAAGTTCATTTGGAAATCCGCTTGTTTGGTGGGTAGGTATTCCTGCATTTTTCTATACGGCATATATGGCTTTTGCAAAAAAAGATAAAAACGCATTATTTTTGACAATAGGCTATCTTGCCCAGCTTTTGCCGTGGATACCGGTAACAAGGATAACTTTTATATATCATTATTTCCCTTGCGTTCCGTTTGTGGCAATGATGCTGGCATATTCGGCTAAAAATATTATAGGCGAAAAAAAATGGGGGATATGGGTACTTGTTGGCTATGCGCTTTTGGCTGTGATTTTGTTTGCAATGTTCTATCCGGTGCTGTCAGGACATCCGGTTGAAGTAGAATATGTAAAGAACTTCTTGAAATGGTCAAGTAAATGGGTGCTTGTATCGGGAAGCTGATGTTATATTGAAAGAGGTAAATGAATAATGATAAGAGAAGTTGATTCTGGGCTGATAATTGAAGAAGTAGCAAAAATGTGTATAAAAGCAAATTGTTATATGGATGAGCATATAAAAAATGCGCTTGTGTCAGCTAAGGAACGTGAGGAGTCGGAGGTTGGGAAAGCAGTTATAGGAGATTTACTCCGAAACGGAGAAATTGCTGCACAAAAGGAGGCTCCTATTTGTCAGGATACAGGAATGGCAGTATTTTTTGTTGAGATAGGAAAAGATGTGCATATTTGCGGTATGAACCTTACTGATGCGGTAAATGAAGGTGTAAGACGCGGCTATAAGGATGGATATTTGAGAAAATCTGTTGTTAAAGACCCATTAATGAGAGAGAATACCGGCGACAATACGCCTGCGGTAATATATACAGAGCAGGTTGACGGGGACAAGATAAAGATAGTATATGCGCCAAAAGGATTTGGAAGTGAGAATAAATCTGCGCTAAAAATGCTGAACCCATCTGACGGTGAGGCTGGTGTGATTGATTTTGTGATAGATACCGTACGTAAAGCAGGAGCAAACCCCTGCCCTCCAATGGTGGTCGGCGTTGGGATCGGAGGCACTATGGACAAAGCGGCTTATCTTGCAAAAAAGGCGTTGACACGGGATATTAATATACGAAACGAAAAACCTTACTATGCTGATATGGAGAAGTTACTGCTTGGGAAAATCAATCTGCTTGGAATAGGACCGCAGGGGCTTGGGGGAACAACTACAGCTCTTTCGGTAAATGTTGAGGTGTTCCCGACGCATATAGCCGGTCTTCCTGTGGCAGTAAATATAAATTGTCATGCTACAAGACACGCTGTTTGTGTTATATAAAGACATTTTGGGTGTTGTGTAAAATGCAATATACCGGATATAAAAATAGCAGGGGTGTATTTGTTAATTGATAAAAAAATAAAAAAATTTATTATTTTAGTTGTTTTATCTCACAAAACAATGTATAATTAATTAGATAAAAAATAAGGCGGGTGTTGTGGCTGATGCTGTTTCGGAATATTGCATATGATGTAAAAGCCGTGCTTGACAGAGATCCTGCCGCGCGTAATGCGGCAGAGGTGCTGTTTCTCTATCCGGGCATAAAGGCAGTAATATGGCATAGATTAGCACATTTTTTATATAATCATAAGCTGAAATTTCTTGCAAGAGCAGTATCCCAGGGGACCCGTTTCTGGACGGGGATAGAAATACATCCCGGCGCAAGGATAGGCAGGGGGCTGTTTATTGACCATGGTATGGGTGTGGTAATCGGTGAAACGGCTGAAATTGGAGATGACTGTACAATTTACCAGGGTGTTACTTTGGGCGGTACAGGGAAGGAAAAGGGCAAACGTCACCCAACGCTTGGAAATAATGTTATGGTTGGCAGCGGTGCCAAAGTGCTTGGACCATTTACGGTGGGTGATAATTCAAAAATTGCCGCGGGAGCGGTTGTTTTATCGGAAGTTCCGCCTGATTCCACCTGTGTCGGTGTGCCGGCAAGGATTATAAAACGCGAGGGCGTAAGGGTTCCGTGCGATTTGGACCAGGTTACGGTTCCGGATCCTGTTGCATCGCAGATTTGTACATTGTCGGTACATATGGCAAACTTGGAAAAAAAGCTCAGGGAACTTGAGGAGAGAAATAATAATGAAAATATTTAACACAATGTCAAGAAAAAAGGAAGAGTTCGTACCGCAGGATGATGGGGAAGTACGTATTTATTCTTGCGGACCTACGGTATATGATTATTTTCATATCGGAAATGCGCGTCCTTTTATAATATTTGATACACTGCGCCGTTATCTTCAATACCGCGGCTATAATGTTAAATTTGTCCAGAATTTTACAGATATAGACGATAAGATGATAAACCGGGCAAATGCTGAAGGCATTACGGTAGCCGAACTTGCAGAAAGGTTTATAGGCGAATATTTTAAGGATGCTAAAGGTCTTGGTATAAAAGAGGCAAGCGTACATCCGCGCGCAACGGAAAATATTGACGCGATTATAGATATAGTAAAAAAGCTTGAGGATGAGGGGTATGCGTATAACGTTGACGGCAACGTATATTTTCGCACCAAGAAATTCAATGAATACGGAAAACTTTCCGGTCAGCCGCTTGACGAACTTGAGGCAGGGGCAAGGATAGATGTTAATGAGCATAAAGAGGATGCCATGGATTTTGCGCTCTGGAAAGCGAAAAAAGAGGGCGAACCTGCATGGGAAAGCCCATGGGGTATGGGAAGACCGGGCTGGCATATAGAATGCTCTGCTATGGCAAACCGTTACCTTGGCAAAACGATTGATATTCATTCGGGCGGACAGGATTTGGTTTTTCCCCACCATGAAAATGAAATTGCCCAGTCAGAATGTGCTAATGGCTGTACTTTTGCAAGATACTGGATGCATAACGGATATATCAACATTGATAACAAAAAAATGAGCAAATCTTTAGGTAATTTCTTTACCGTGAGAGAGATAGCGAAGGAATACGGATATGAGGTTATACGTTTCTTTATGCTGTCTGCTCATTACAGAAATCCGATTAATTTTAGCCGTGAACTTATTGACCAGGCAAAATCTGCTATGGAAAGGGTTTATACCTGCATAGAGAATCTTGAATTTTTGAGGGAAAAAGCAAGCCGTGATACATTAAACGAGAAAGAAAAGGAATATTTGTCGGAGCTTGCGGTATATAAGGACAAATTTATAGATGCAATGGAAGATGACCTCAATACTGCTGATGCTATTGCGGCGATATTTGATATTGTTTATGCGGCAAATACAAAGCTATCAAATGATGCGGATAACAGTAAAAAAGCAATTGAAGAAACACTTAGTTTGATAGATGAGTTGGGCGGCGTTTTGGGGCTATTCGGGCATAAGGAGAAAAAGGCGGCGCCGGAGGAGATAGAAAAGCTTATAGAAGAGAGAAACGCGGCACGTGCACAGAAAGACTGGGCAACAGCGGATGCTATACGTGATAAGCTTAAAGATATGAATATTATGTTAAAGGATACACCAGCAGGTGTACAATGGTCGTATATAAAATGATAAATCAAAAACCGGAAGAGCTGTCGCCGCTTGTTTTGGCATATATGGGCGACAGTGTATATGAACTTTTTGTAAGAGAAAAGGTAATAGAAAATAATCCCAATCTTGCCGCACACAAGCTGCACATTGAGGCGATAAAATATGTTAGCGCCCCTGCACAGAGCAAAAGCTGTCAAACAGTGTGTTTGATGCTTGATGAAAAGGAAGAGGCAGTATTTAAAAGAGGAAGAAATGCAAAGTCGCATACTGCGGCAAAAAATGCCTCAATAACAGATTATCGCCGTGCTACAGGGCTTGAGGCATTATTCGGGTATTTGTATTTAAAAGGCGAAACTCATAGGTTATATGAACTGATGGATGCGGCATTTAAAAGCGCAAAATAAAAATAACCGGTTATGTGCCGGAATATATAAATTTTAGCCCGCATTATAAAGCGGAGCGCAGCAGATACGGAAAGGATAGATTTTTATTATGGATGCAAAACGAAAGACTGAACTTGCAATAATTGCGAATAAAGTCAGAAAACATGCATTGACGGCGGTATTCAGCGCAAATAGCGGACATCCGGGCGGCTCGCTGTCAATAGCAGATGTATTGACTTTGCTGTATTTTGAAGTAATGAATATTGACCCGAAAAACCCGAGGGATCCGGAACGGGACAGATTTGTATTGTCAAAAGGACATACTGCGCCTGCACTTTACGGCACTCTTGCCGAGCGCGGTTATTTTCCGGTAGCGGATATACCTACATTTAGAAAGGTAGACAGTTATCTTCAGGGACATCCTGATATGAATAAGGTGCCGGGTGTGGACATGTCAACCGGTTCGCTTGGACAGGGAGTATCGGCTGCCGGCGGTATGGCGCTTGCCGCTAAGCTTGATAAGAAAGATTATAGGGTTTATACAATCCTCGGCGACGGAGAACTTGAAGAAGGTCAGGTTTGGGAACAGGCTATGTTTGCGGCGCATTATAAACTTGATAATATGACCGCGTTTATTGATTTTAATGGTTTGCAGATAGACGGCGATATTAAAGAGGTAATGAACCCGACACCTATAGATAAAAAATTTGAGGCATTTGGTTGGAATGTTGTATTATGTGACGCGCATGACTTTGATGCGCTTTTAGATGCTGTTAATGTAGCTAAGGCTACAAAAGGTAAGCCGACAGCGGTTATAATGAAGTCTGTAAAAGGAAAGAATGTTTCGTTTATGGAGAATAACGCAGCATGGCACGGCGCCGCACCTAACGAGGAACAGTATAATACGGCAATTGCCGAGCTTGATGCAAAAATCAAGGAATTGGAGGCGCAGTTATAATGGCTAAGCAAGCAACAAGAGAATCATACGGAGCAGCGCTTGCGGAATATGGCGCTGATGAAAATATAGTGGTACTTGACGCGGATTTGTCAAAGTCTACCAAAACTGAAGTATTCAAGAAAAAATATCCCGAAAGATTTATAAATATGGGTATTGCAGAGGCAAATATGATGTGTGTTGCGGCAGGTCTTGCAACGACTGGAAAAACAGTATTTGCATCAAGTTTTGCTATGTTTGCGGCAGGCCGTGCTTTTGAACAGGTGAGAAATTCTATCGGATATACGAATCTTAACGTAAAGATCGGCGCAACTCATGCCGGTATTTCGGTAGGTGAGGACGGCGCATCCCATCAATGTCTTGAGGATATTGCTCTTATGCGTTCAATACCTAACATGGTGATTATTAATCCGGCTGATGATATTGAGGCAAGACAAGCCGTAAAAGCTGCAATTGACCATGACGGTCCGGTATATATGCGATTCGGAAGACTGGCTGTTGAAGATGTAAACGGCGAGGATTATAAATTCCAATTGGGAAAGGGCGTTATGCTGGAAGACGGCAGTGATGTGACAATTATAGCAACCGGGCTTATGGTAGGTATGGCTCTTGAAGCAAAGGCTATGCTTGAAAAGGACGGGATTTCGGCAAGGGTTGTTAATATCCACACAATAAAGCCGATAGATAAGGATATAATTATTAAGGCAGCAAAAGAAACAGGTGCAATTGTTACAGCGGAGGAACATTACATTATGGGTGGTCTTGGAAGCGCTGTTAGTGAGGTTGTATGTGAGAATCAGCCCTGTCCGGTTAAGATTATAGGTACCGACCGTTTCGGAAAGTCGGGCAAACCTGCGGAACTTTTTAAAGAATATGGACTTACTCCGGAAAATATTGCAATAAAAGCAAAAGAAGCGATAGCAATGAAATAAGAATTATAAAGCTGAACCCCCGGCAAAGGCTAAACTTGCCGGGGGGTTTAGTTTTATATTATAAATTGTTTATTGCATAAATGAGGAAAGGCTAAACTTGCCGGAGGTTCAGTCTGCCGAAAAGTCGTTTTATCGCGGCAAGTATTGAAAAACAACTACAAAATTATTACTGATAATTTATATAAAAGATAAAACATTGGAGCGAATTTTGTGTAAAAATCCGCTCCATTGTTTTCTTTTAGGCATTTGGATGCCGGCGTACATGGGTACGTTAAAAGCCAAATGTGAAAAATTAACTCCCTTTTTCAGAGTCTGACAGTGTTGTTGGTTTGTCGGCACGCTGTACTATTTCGAGATTCACCTTGCGGGGATTTAGCTATATTATTCTTACTTTATAGTGTCTGAACCATTCGTTAATCTGGAGCAAGCAACCTATAAACTGCGGCATTGCCATAAGCTGACCGAAAAATGGCTTGCCATAATCGCTGTGTCCGGGAAGAGTTAGCTTTTTAAGTTCTGCCGGGTCACAAAGTGCGGTTATCGGAGCATTTGGATCTTGAAGTTCCTCAGCAAGCCGCGCTTTTACATCACGCTCATAAAGAGGGTCATGTGTTTTGGGGTACGGGCTCTTTTTCCTGAATAAAACTTCTTCGCTTAAAAGCCCGCGTGATGCTTCTCTTAAAATACTCTTTGACACGTTGTTTTTGTTTTTCATCTCCCAGGGTATATTCCATACATATTCTACAAGTAAATAGTCGCAGAATGGTACTCTTACCTCAAGCCCGCTTGCCATACTCATCCTGTCTTTGCGGTCTAAGAGGTTTGACATAAACCACATAATGTTAAGATAGGATATTTCACGCCTGCGAGCCTCTTCGGGACTGTCGCCGTCAAAACGCGGCGTTTTTGCTATTGACTCTTCATAGCGCATTTGTGAGTAGGAATCAAGGTCAAGAGTTTTGGCAACCTCCGGACGAAGAACGCTTTTTCTTAAAGAGAGATCATAGCACCAGGGGAAAGCCGGTGTTTTAAAAGCTTTCGGGTCACGAAACCAAGGGTAACCTCCGAACACTTCATCGGAGCATTCGCCTGAAAGAAGAACGGTATGGTTCTCTTTAATACGGCGGCAATAGTAATAAAGCGAGGCATCGACATCCGCCATGCCCGGTAAATCCTTGCAGTAGAGCGCTGGATATAGAAGATTTGACAGGTCGCTTCTTGAACATTCAAGTACAGTGTGGTTTGTTTTGCATTCCTGCGCAACACGAA
>CALXUL010000221.1 GCA_944391635.1 uncultured Clostridia bacterium
TATTTAACATGTATTCTATGACAAAGCCTGTAACCTGTACAGCAGCTTTACAGCTTTATGAGAAGGGATTATTTGGACTTTATGACCCGCTTTGTGAATACATCCCCGAATTTAAGTACATGCAGTACAAAAAGATAGTTGACGGCAAGGAAGAAATATTTGAGTGCAGCGAACAGATAAAGATTGTAGATTTATTTACAATGACTGCCGGTTTTGATTATAACTTACATAACCCATCTTTTATGAAGGTTAAGGAAGAAACAGACGGTAGAGCGCCTACCCTTATGATGATAAGGGCACTATCAAACGAACCTTTATGTTTTGAACCGCATAGCCATTGGCAATATAGTCTTGGACATGATGTGTTGGGAGCGCTGATAGAAGTTTTATCAGGGAAAAAATTTGGCAAGTATGTTAAAGATAACATATTTATTCCTTGTGAGATGAATGATAGCTCTTTTTATGATGATACAACCGGGAAGCTTGCTCGCCAATATAGATATGACGCGGAAAAAGACGAAGCAATGCTTACAAATGGGAGTTGTGAGTACAGACTCGGAAGTGAGTATGAAAGCGGTGGAGCCGGTCTTTGCTCAACGGCTGAAGATTATGCCAAATTCTTAAAAACCATGTCTGCATTTGGTAAAACTTCCTCAGGAGATATAATTTTATCGAAAAATACAATAAATCTTATGCGCCGCAATTTTTTGAACGAAACAATGCTTAAAGATTATGGCAGGATTGAAAGAGGTTATGGGTATGGTTTGGGCGTAAGGACAATGGTAAATCCGGTTAAAGGCGGATCAAACGGCGGATGGGAATTCGCCTGGGACGGTGCTGCCGGCTCATACGGACTAATTGATCCTGATCGTGACCTTGCATTTTGTTACATCCAACACATGCGTTATTCTGATAAATCATTTGCAATGCATGAACGCCTTCGTAATGTACTTTATTCTTGTATTTATGAATAGCTTTGAAAAAACTCTGCTGTGGTCTTTGGCTGCAGTAGGGTTTTTCGTTTTGGAATTGAATATGTATTTTACCTTCATTCTTGACATATTTTAAGATTCGTGCTATATTTTTATCTGGAGCAATATAAATTAGTATAAATTTTCTTTGACATTTTGGGGAAAATGTAGTAGTCTATAAAATAGTTGTGTATTATAATCGGAGGTTTGGTGGGATTATGGATGAGAAGCTGCTAAAAATATGGCTGTCTGAAAAATCATCTGTGTCGCCGGCGAAAAAGGCAATGCTAATTGATTATTTTGGCAGTGCTAAGGCTTTATATGAGGCAGGGTGCGAAGCATATAAGAATATCGGCGAGCTTTCTAAATCAGCGGTTATATCTTTATGTGATAAAAGTTTGGGGCATGCAAAGAAAATTATTTCAGATTGCAGTGCGCTTGGTATCAGGATTTTAACAGATGAAGATGAAGATTTCCCGGAAACCTTGAGTTTTTTAAGTTCACCTGTACTTGTTCTTTATGCAAGAGGCAGAATACCTCATTGGGAAGAAATATTATCGGTCGCAGTTGTAGGTACAAGACGTGCAAGTGAATACGGACGGGTGGTAACAGAAAGAATAAGCGGTGAACTTGCTGAGGCAGGAGTTACAATAATCAGCGGAATGGCTGCTGGTATAGATAGCTATGCGCTTCAGTCGGCTTTAAGAGTTGGAGGTTCTGTGATTGCTGTTATGGGCTGCGGACTTGATACTGCATATCCTGTGCAAAACAGCAGACTGATGGATGAAATAGTTACCGAAGGCTGTGCCCTTAGTGAATATCCGCCGTATACGCCGCCGAGCAAACAGAATTTTCCCGAAAGAAACAGGATTATATCAGGTCTTTCTGACGGTGTGCTTGCAGTAGAAGCACCGGCAAAAAGCGGAGCGCTTATTACAGCAAATTACGCAAGGGAAACCGGCAAACCGCTATTTGCTGTACCTGGAAATATATTTGCCCAGATGTCAAAGGGTACTAATAATTTGATAAAGAGTGGTGCAAACGCAGTTACGTGTGTGCAAGATATTCTTGATGCATATCCGATAAGATCAAAAAATCTTACTCCTGTACAGAGAAAACCAAAAATAACGGAAAAAGACGAGATAAGAAATGTAACTGATACGAGAATTGACGGACTTTCAGGAAATGAAAAGAAAGTCGCAATGCTGTTGTTTGAAAAGGATATGCATATTGAAGAAATATGTGCAAGAAGCGGTCTTACTATTCCTGAACTTAATGCGGTTTTGCCGCTGCTTGAAATAGAAGGTATTATATCAAAGCTGCCAGGCAGCAGATACCGTTATCTTGCAAAGGAAAAATAATTTGAAATATAAACGCAAATATGCGGGAAGAAAGGCTATGAGTGAATAAATGGCAGAAAAGAAGCTTTTGATTGTTGAGTCTCCTGCTAAAGCATCAACAATAAAAAAATATCTTGGCAGCGAATATAATGTTGTAGCAACGGTAGGTCATATAATTGATTTGCCCAAAAGCCAGCTTGGTGTAGATGTTGAAAACGATTTTGAGCCGAGATATATAACCATACGCGGAAAGGGCGAGCTTTTGACGAAATTAAAACGCGAGGCAAAGAATGCTTCAAAAGTATATCTTGCAACCGACCCTGACCGTGAGGGTGAGGCAATAAGCTGGCATTTGGCGCATGCGCTTGCTATTGATCCTGAGTCAAAGTGCCGGGTTACTTTTAACGAAGTTACAAAAGCAGCTGTTAAGGCTGCGGTAAAACAACCAAGAAGTATAG
>CALXUL010000222.1 GCA_944391635.1 uncultured Clostridia bacterium
GGTATAAAAACTTCGGGTTTAGTATAGATGAAATCGCCGGCATTGAATCCGAGAGCACATACGATACGCTTTTACAGTGCCTTGAGGATAAAGGTGTGGAAATAGAGGAGGCTGCAAAGCGCTACCATCTACTCGCACGGAGGCTTGAAAAACAGCAGCGTACTATTAAAAATGCCAGAGAGCTTTTGGGGAAATGTGAGGTGGTGATGGGTCCGGAGTTTATTTATTATCTCAACCGTCACAATTTTGAGTATGAGAGCGATTCAACACTTCAGACAATAAGCCGCCGGTGGCTCAAATATATGCCATTTTCCACCAGATATTTTGAGTGTCCAGCAGTGCGAAGCGCCGGCGAGGCAAAATACTCATGGGGTTTTTCTCTGGAAATGGACTACGTAAAGGAATTTAAGGTGGACTACAAGCCGCCGGTGGCCCATATGAAGTCAAAAAAATGCGTGCACTCCGCATTTAAAAGCTCGGGAAAAAACGCTTTTTCACCAAAACACCTGGACTATATGTATAAATACGCCCGGACAAACGGATTAAATCCGGCGGGCAACTCATTCGGCACTCTTGTGTGCAGCGTTTTGGATAACGGGCGCCTCACCGGTTTCTTTGAGGCGTGGCTGCCCGTTGAGTGACGGCCCTACAGATTAGAAAAGAGCCTTTTCCTTGCGCGGCGCAAGCGCCGGACAGGCTAAAAGCATCCGGCGTTCGTCCGCACCTTGCACCAGCCCAGCAGTATATCAAACGCTTTTTCCGGGGATATCTTATCCCCGGATTTTTTATTTGAGATACATAGGAATCAGGTGGGCATTTTGTGCGAAGCGAAAAGTAAACGAGAAAAAAGCCTCCCATAAGGGGAGGCAAAATATTTGCTTATTTTAATACAACACACCAAATGGTTTATTATCATGCACTAACAAATACGCAGAATCATTAACTCTTCTAATTTCACATTCATATGTTCCACTACTCATTTCAATTATCATTTTATCATCTGCAATGCTCCACGGAATTTCTACTTCAGTGGTTTTATATGTATACGTATAAAATCCGCTTTCATTAAATGTAACTGTATTGCTGAATGTAAACCATTCCCCTTGAAGTCCCAAATTCTTTTCACCAATTAATATACCTGCTATTTCTTCTTCTGTAAGTGTAGAATATTCACCCATATGTTTTTCAAAGTACTTATAACCTTCATTTTTAGTAAAATACTTCAATGCATCGTCAAGAGAAATTTCCCTTTCAGCTCGGGCTTTGATGTCCTCATTTGTAATAGCAAAATTAAATTCTTGTGTATCACCGCTGGATGAAGGCAATCTAAATATCAAAGTAAAATCATCTTCCAAAGACGAAACCTCAACAGGGATATTTACGAAAGTTCGAATCTGCATTTTTTCTGCTGGATCAAGACGTGTGCAAGTCCTCATAAGTGAGCTCCACTCAAAACCATCATAACTGTAGGCTTTGGTTTCTGCAATACAATCGTAGGTTTCGCCGTCATACTGGACAGAGATAAAAGGTTCATCTTTGGCGGTATCATAATCAAATTCTAATGCGGCTCTGTCAAGATTTTCTGCTATGTAAGTATAGGAGACTAAAGTATGACCTTTCGCCGCAATGCAAAAATCTTCTGTGGTTGCATCGTATTCTTTAGGCAAATATATCTCATCAAAATCTCCAGCTGTACCATCATGCAAACAAATAGCTAATTCAGCCCGGTCTAATGTAAAGTTAAGTATGTCCGTTGAAACACTGTCACCAAGTGAATATGTTGTTCCGTCATTTGATGTTGAATCCGACACTTCTTCCGATGATGAGGATGGCGCATCGCCGGCTTGCATTTCCTTACCAGATGAGCATCCCGCCATGCAAATCACTATTACCAGAGCCAAAAAGGAAAGCACACAATTTTTCATTTTCAATACCTCACTTATAATCCTGATAATTGTTTCTTTTAGATATCAGCAATTTGAAAAAATTTTTTTACCGTTTGATATCCCTCTTGGTTTTGAGGTGTATTAACCTCAAGAATAAGTATACTTCCTTGTAAAATAGAAGTCAAGGGGGTGGGATATTTGAATCCGAAAATAATCGGTGATGTTATCAAAAGCTTTCGCGAGGAACGAAATCTTTCGCAGGAAGTATTAAGCGGCCTTGCCAATATAGACAGAAGTCACCTGAGTAAAATAGAATTAGGATTAAGAAGTCCCACGGTAAGCACCTTATATAAAATTGCATATGCATTGAATATTAAGGCAAGTGCCATTCTTGATGCGGCTGAAAAGGAAGAAGCAGCGAAATAAAAATAATGGAACTTTTCAAACGGGGGTAAACCCCGCTTTTCTTTATTGTGTTGATTTGCTTATTTGCGGGTTGATATGAGGCCGTCATTTATCGCAAGCACGCCGCGTATGCTTTCGCTCGATTTTCTGCAAGACTGTCTCAATCCCCATTGGAGACATAAGTAATATGAGCCGTTTCAGACTTTTTTAGTGATTGCAGACGATAAAAAATCCGCTCTGTTTTAGAGAAAACAGAGCGGACAGGTTTATATACGGTTATTTCCCGATTAGCCGATAGCTGTGAGGCCTCCGTCAGGATAAAGGATGTTGCCGGTGAGGAAGTCGGAAGCGGGAGCAGCAAGGAACAGAGCTGTTCCAACGCAGTCCTCAGGATCGGACATACGGCGCATGGGCAGACCTGCGCCCTGAGCCTTAAGGTACTCCTCAACAGTTACGCCGGCTTCTTTAGCGCGCATCTCAAATACCTTTG
>CALXUL010000223.1 GCA_944391635.1 uncultured Clostridia bacterium
ATATTGTTTACCAGCGTATCCGCTGCTCTCTTTAAAAGCTCATATTCTGCCGGCAGTGTTTTATCCTGCTCGTATAACCATATTTCCTTTAGTCTATCGTTTTTTATCATTTTGCACAAAACTCCCGAATGTATATATTATATATTATGTATATATTTTATCGCAAAAAAACACTTGCGTAAATAGACAAAACGTGTTATGATATGGACAAAAGTACATTTTGAAGAAAGTGGTGATTATATGCTGTTCTGTTCCCCTTTTGACGAAACCCACCCGCGTTATTACCGTATATCAAATGTTTTACAGCAAAATAACTTTTACGCTGTTGAAGTAGGCTATAACAAAGTACCGCCCGGTATGAGACAATGTTACAATCGCAACATCTTTATTATCCATTATATAATATCGGGAAAAGGGTTTTTCTGCGGTCGCCCTTTTGATAAAGATTGTGCTTATATAGTCCTGCCGGACGAACACGAAGATTTTACATCAAGTGATGAATATCCATATGAAGCATATTGGATTATGTTCCAGGGAAAAGATACAATGTCAATTTTAAAAAGCGCTTCTCTGCCTACGCATAACAAAGTTTTTAAATTCAATGACAATAAAAAATGTGCAGAAATAATTCACAAAGCATTATTTGATATGAAACCGAAAAATGAACTTGAAGAAGCGTATTTACTGCAATCTGCCTTATATGAAATTTTTTCTTTGCATCTGCGTAGCTCTGCCACTCTGCCCGCTTCTGCACTTGCACCGGAAATGCAAATTAAAAAATTTTTGGATGAAAACTTTTTCCGCGATATTAATATAAATGAGCTTACTAAAAAAATGCACTACAGCCGTACAGCTATGTTTAAGGCATTTAAGAATGCATATAACGAAACGCCTCTTGAATATCTTACAAATTTGCGCATAACAAAAAGCAAAGAACTTTTAACCAATAGATTAAATAAGCTGTCAATATCCGAGGTTTCGCAAATTGTAGGATTCAATGACCCCCTTTACTTTTCAAGGGTTTTCAGTAAAAAAACAGGAATGTCTCCTTCTGAATTTCGCAAGCACCATTAAAAAACACTGCCGAGCATTCTCTCAGCAGTGTTTTTGTTGCTGCATTTGTTAATTTTGCACCCTAATATCCAATATATCCGCCGGATTGACGCCTATTCGCCAATCACCGTTCAAATCACTGATTATTTTTGTTTCAACTATTTCTCCTATACAGTTTGTCCTCGTGTAAACAACATTCCGCTCCTGTTCACTGTGCAGAATAATATACTTTTCTCCCGTTCCGTTCACTATAATCGTATTATCATTATGTATATCAACAACATTTTTATTATAGCAGACATTTATGCTTATATCCCCTCCGGTAGCTTCAACCAAAGAATAAAAACACTCCGGATTGTACGGCTTTAGTTCACCGTCAAGAAAAATATCTCTGTTTTTCATCCAAAAATTCAGATAAAACGTCAACATTCGCAGATGTTCCTCCGAAAGTTTATTAAGCATAACAGAAATTTGCGGAACGCCGAACAGAACAGCTATAAGCTGTTTTGCTGCATTTTCAACCGAGTCATCATAATTCCAAATAATCATATCGGAATGTACTGCCGTTTTTCCGGATGTCAATCTCAAATCTATTACGCCTATTCGATTTTTTATCATATCATATGCACAGTCACCTACTCTAAGCATATTTCCATAGGCTTTTACCACCGGCCCTATATAACCCTGACGAAACTCTATGAGTATGTCCGGTCGTATCTTTTTAAGTCTGTCGGATATTTCTGCCAAAAGTGCTTCCAAAGAATCTTCCAAAGACTCAAAATCTCTGTCCTTTGAATCTTTATCCGAAAATTCAGTAAGTACCATTGAATCTATAAAGTCAAGCTTAAAACCGTCAATATCCCACTCTTTAAGTGCTGTTTCGTAAGTATTGACAAGATACTCCCTCACTTCCGGAAAACGCGGGTCAAGGCAATTCCATTCGTTTTCGGGATTGTCAAGATATTTCCCTTTGAACTTTTTCCATATTTCTGTTTTCTTGCCGACAAACGGAACCGAATACCACAGCATTATTTTCATTCCTATTTGATGCAAGCGCTGTGAAAATCCGCGCATATCTTTTATCTTGCTTTTACACAGTTTCCATTCGCCGCAGTATGCATAGCCCCTGGCTACATCATCTGTCTGCCAGCCATCATCAACTATGACTGTACGCATCCCCAATTTATATGCTTTTTCACACTCTGCAATAATTTCCTCATCATTTACATTCTGATTGAAATTATACCACGTTGAATATACCGGCATAAGTGCATCCTCCGGCACTGAAGTTTCCGGCAGCTCATTAATATCATCCCACCAATTAACCGCTTGGGCTATGACATCAGAATAAAAAAGCTCGCGAACATCAAAGCGTATATAAGCCGAATACTCGAGAATAGGTGATACCATTGAACTAAAAAATTCAACTTGGTAATCCACAGTTCCGAAAGTTTCGTGCAAACCGGAACGAATAGTTATCGGTGTTTTTACATCAGACACGGCAAGACACACTTTATTTATTCCATCCTGTCCTATAAAGCAATGCAGCGGTGCGCCGCTGGCAAGCCTTGAGGCAGTCGTTGGTTTGCTCCAGTTCGGCGGAAGCGTTCGGTCAACACCTCTGGTGGGACTCCATTGTGAAAAGAATCCGGTGACCGGTGCGGAAAACTTTACTGTTATAGGCGACGGCTGAATTGCTTTTTCACTTTTTAATGCAAAGCGATACACAATTATGCCATCCTTTTCAAATGTCTTTTCAATATCGACCTTTACACCTTTAAGAACACCTTTGTATGATAAATATTTTATATCCATTACTGTAACCTCTTAATCTATACTATAATAGCCATAAGCAAAATAGCAAAACCATAGGTTTTAAGCCATTTTTCTTATGAAATTTTTAAATTTGTCACTCCATTGTATAGAAACGACCATCTTTTTATGGTATAATAAATATATAATTATTTTATCATATACTTAATTTTGTGTAAATGGATAAAATGTTTTATACTATGGACAAAAATACTATGCGTTTTTTATAAAATAACTGAATACAACCGCAAGCCGTACTCAGTTATTACTTAATTACAACAATTTACGAAAACATATTTTACTAACTATATGACATAATATTTTTGTGAATATGTGCATAGATAAATTTATAAAAACCACGATTTCATCGTAATTTTCGTAATATTACCGATGTGTCATATAATCGAACACTATCTGAAAAATCAAACAGGAGATGCACCAAACACATCTCCCGTCTTTTAGTATCGGTATTAAATTTTATTCTGCCATCTTTTGGATATATATCTTATGTGCGTCATCGAGTAATTTTCTTGTTCTGTTTTAAACAGCCATATCAACGGCGGATATATCTTGATAACAAGTATCAATCGAAAATTGTACTTCCGGATCAAAAGCCGGATTGATTAACCGATAGATTTTTGTATGCGCTTCCTCCGTCGCAGTGACCAAATCCAATTCGTTCTCAACCTCTGTAATGGTATCGGCAAGCAGGACCTTTAGCCATTCCTCTGCCTCTTGATATACCTCCTGTCTGAGGTACATATCCCGAGAACATTAAGTATACCGAATTTAATCTGACAGATACTTTTATAGTCCCTCCATATCATCACTGTAATTATATTAATAGCAATTAGGTCTGCGTAATACTGTAAATCCCACGCTTGAAGCCGTAGCCAATACAACGTTATTTGCGCTGCTGGAGCAATGGATAACAAGAACGTTTCCGCTTATATCCTGTCCCGCAACAATACCGACATGACTGTAGCTCGGCAGAAATGCCAAATCTCCCGCCTGCACCGTTGAAGTCAATACAAGTGTGCTGCGGTCACGCTGTCCATACGTTCCGTCGCCAACATACATACCGCTGTTATTGAACACCCACGATACAAAGCCGGAGCAGTCAAGTCCGAACGGGCGTTTTGTTCCGGTTGTTTTGCTGCCCTCTGCGGATACGGTTTTCAGCTTGCCCCATTCAGAGTCCCAGCCGATAGCAGATGATTTGCCGCCCCAAAAGTAATTGACCTTGCCGACCAATGAACAAGCTGCTTTGATTACCTTTTTACGCTCTGGCGATAGGCTGTCGGGCAGGTTTTTTAATATATCCTGCGCCGTCCCGTCTGATATTGCAAGAGAGTGTGTGGCTGAAATCAGCACCTCGTCCTGTTCCAAAAGAGTATCAAGTGCTTCTTGCTGTTTTCGGGTAAAGCCGTACTGAGCAATCATATCATCTTTTGTTCCGGTATTGATAGTGATATATACAACCTTTTCCGAGGTTTCGCCGTTTGTAACCGTTTCGGTCCGAGAGGTTATTTCGTGCATATCCCAAAATACATCTTTGAGCTTTTGCTTCTTTTCCTCCGTAATGACAACAACATCTTCCACAGTGTCATCTTCCACGCCTGCAACCTTTGTAGCAAAGACCGCAAGCACCAAGTCCCAATTTGCCTGTTCGCCTATAATCTCACTGCGGTCTGCCGCCGCAGCATTTTCAATATCATCAAGCTTTGCTGACAGCTCTATATTACACTCCGCCACAATAGAGGAAATAGGAATACTGTCTGAGTCTGCCGCTTCATCTGATATAAATATCCCGAACGGTGACGCCGCTATTGCCGCAACCACAATTACGATAATGAGAGCGACCAAAAGCACCGCCCAGCCGCCGAGAGCGGCAAGTGCGGATATAATTGCCTTTGTTGCCGCAACTACCATTTGAGCGACTTTTACAGTGATTTTAACTGCCGCTTTCGTAGCAGCCTTTGCCGT